>JBMSAU010000026.1:0-43440 GCA_049414625.1 Thermodesulfobacteriaceae bacterium | reverse complement strand
CAGCTCATGATTTTAATAACCTTCTTTCTTCAGTGTTTACTAAGCTTTATAACGAACTAAGCCAAAGCTTAAACCAGCTTAAAATCCTTGAGCGGAAACTTTTGACCCTAGTGCGGGGCCAACCCTTGGCTTCTTGCTCTAACTATCAGGTTGAATATACTCTAGAAGAAGGCTTCCCAAAGTAGAGGTTGAGCGGGGGCTCCTTTATATCATGTGGATAAACCTTTGTTTAAAAGCCTTTGAATCTATGCCTAAGGGCGGTAAGGTAATAATAGAGCTTTCCCCGATAGAGAATGACGGTCAGAAGTTTGCCCGCTTTGAAGTCATAGACTAGGGCGTAGGCATACCGAAAAAGCACATTCCCTTGGTTTTGGAGCCAATCTTTACCATTAAGCCTTCAGGCACAAGCTTAGGACTTTATGCAGCAAATGAGATGATGACATTTTACAAAGGAGATATTATTATTTTTTTAAGGAAAGGAAGTTAACCAAAGTTGAAGCCTTATCTCAAAGAAAAGGGGTCCTGTTTATGGATGATGGTGACCTTGTGAGGAATTCCCTGCGAGAACTTTTAGAAAGCTTAGGTTATAAGCTAGAGACAACACCCGACGGTGAGATGGCTTACAAGCTCTTTGAAGAATCTCTACAGGAGGGGAAGCCTTACGATTTTGTAGTCCTGACCTTATACTCCCTGAAAAATGGACTGGTCTTGACAGCTATATGAAAATAAAAAAAATATATTTTTAGGTTAAAGCTATAGTGCTGAACGTGTATTCCACTGTGCCTGTGCTTAGGGATTATAAAAAATTTAACTTTTATGAGGCTTTAACTAAACCTTTCCCTATTCAAGACTTTTTAAACCTCCTTGAAAGATAAAGGTAGTGATGGCTATGCTGAGCTTTGTTCCGCTACACCTTCATACTGAGTGGAGCCTACTTGATGGTGCCATTCGGATAAAAGACCTTGTCCCTCGGCTTCTTGAGTATGGCTATTTAGGCTGCGCTATCACTGACCATGGGACGCTCTTTGGGTTAGTGCACTTCTACACCGCCCTAAAAGAAGCTAACCTAAAACCCCTCTTAGGCTGTGAATTTTATCTTGCTCCTGGGTCAAGGTTTGAGAAAAACAAAAAAAATGCCGATTACTTTCATCTCATTCTGATCGCCAAAAATGAAGCAGGCTATAAAAATCTCATTAAGCTTGGATCAAAGGCTTACTTAGAGGGTTTCTACTACAAACCTCGCATAGATAAGGAACTGCTAAAGGAATACTCTGAAGGGTTGATTGCTCTATCAGCCTGCCTTGAAGGGGAAATACCCACGCTTCTTCGTCGTGGAGAAAAGGATAAAGCCAAGGAAGTTGCCCTTTTTTACAAGGAGCTCTTTGGAGAGGACTTCTATCTTGAGGTACAGTTTAACGACCTTCCAGAACAAAAAAAGGTGAATGAACTGATGTTAGAGCTTGGAGAGGAGCTTGGGATTAAGGTTGTTGGCACTACGGATTCTCATTATCTTGACCGGGATTCCTTTAAGGCTCATGAAGTCTTACTCTGTATCCAGACGAACTCAAGACTTGATGACCCCAAGAGATTTCGGTTTAACACTGATAAGCTCTTTCTTCCAAGCCCAGCAGACCTTGAGGAACTTGCAAGCTCTTATCCCAAGGAAGTACTGGATAACACCTTTGAAGTGTATGAAAAAGTAAACCTGGAATTGAAGCTTGGTGAACCCATCTTTCCGAGGGCAAAATTGCCAGATGGTGAAACGGCAGAATCTTACTTGGTTAAGAAGGCAAGACAAGGCCTAGAAAGGAGGCTTGCCGAGCTTGAAAGTCAGGGTAAGCTTGCCGCAAGTAAAGAAGAATACTGGAAAAGGCTCGAGATGGAGCTTGAAGTGATCATCGAAAAGGGCTACGCGAGCTACTTCTTGATTGTTTCTGATTTTATCGAATGGGCAAGGTCAAAGGGTATTCCTGTTGGTCCGGGAAGGGGTTCAGCGGCGGGAGCCTTAACAAGCTATGCCCTCTACATTACGAACCTTGACCCCATTCGTTGGGGTCTCCTTTTTGAGAGGTTTTTAAACAAGGAAAGACCAAGCCTTCCTGACATTGATGTAGACTTTTGCATGGAGCGCCGAGACGAGGTAATAGAGTATGTGGCTAAAACCTATGGCCAGGAATACATAGCCAAGATCGCAACCTTTGGCTCCCTTTCGGCAAGGCAAGTTATTCGGGATGTGGGTAGGGTTCTTGGTTTCAAGCCGAAGGAGATTGACCCTATCGCTAAGATGATTACTCCCGGTCCCCAGACAACCCTTCAAGAGGAGGTTAAACGACCAGAAATCCAAAGGTTGATGGAAAGCTCACCAAGGATAAGGGAGCTTTTTGAAATAGCCCTAAAGCTTGAGGGTCTTCCTCGTCATCCAAGCATCCATGCTGCAGGAGTTGTGATAAGTGGGGTTCCTGTGGTTGAAGTTGCCCCTCTCATGAAGATGGACGAAGACGAAGTCGTTGTCCAATACGATATGAAGGCTTGTGAAGCCGTTGGTTTGATAAAGTTTGACTTTCTTGGCTTAAAAACCTTAACCATCATCAACAACACTTTAAGACTTATCAAAGAGGCAGAGGGTAAAGAAATCGACTTAAACTCTATTCCGCTTGATGACCCAAAGGTTTTTGAACTTCTTTCCTCAGGGGAGACAGACGGTGTCTTTCAGTTGGAATCTGAAGGGATGAAAGAGCTTTTAAGAAGGCTTAAGCCCACAGATTTCAACGACCTTATAGCCGTGCTTGCCCTTTACCGTCCAGGTCCTCTCGGCGGAGGGCTTGTTGACCAGTATATTGAGACTAAACACGGAAGAAGGGCTCCGGAGTACATTCATCCCCTTTTGGAACCCATCCTTAAGGAGACTTATGGGGTCATAGTTTATCAAGAACAGGTGATGGAGATCGCCAGAGCCCTTGCTGGGTATACTCTTGGAGAGGCGGACCTACTTCGCAGGGCTATTGGTAAAAAAGAAAAAGAACTTATGCAGAACTTAAAGAGCGATTTTATTGAGCGAGCTAAATCTCGAGGGATTGCAGAAGAAATTGCGGAAAAGGTCTTTGACCTGATAGAGAAGTTTGCCGACTATGGATTTAACAAGAGCCATGCCGCAGCTTACGCTTTACTCTCTTATCAGACAGCTTATCTTAAAGCTCATTATCCCCTTTACTTCTTAGCCTCAATCCTAACCTATGAAGTGGGAAAAAGCGAGGAGGTTAGCAAATATCTTTCGGTTGCGGAAAAGATGGGAATAAAAGTCTTGCCCCCTGATGTAAACAAGAGCGGTGCTGGTTTTATCGTTGAGGGGCAAGCCCTAAGACTTGGACTTCAGGCTATTAAGAATGTTGGTGAGGAAGCAGTAAAGGAGATAATCTCCAAGAGACCTTATCGAAGTTTTATCGAATTTTGTCAGAAGGTGGACTCTCAAAAGGTAAATCAGCGAGTAATCTCCGCCCTCATTAAGGCTGGTGCTTTTGATAGCCTTGAGCCAAACCGCGCCAAACTATTAGCCAACCTTCCCAGGATTTTAAGCTTTTCTCAGCAGATGAAAAAATCCACTCTTTTTGGTCAGGCAAGCCTTCTTAGCGTGAGCTCAAACCTTATGCTCGAAGATGTGCCACCCTGGACAGAGGATGAGCTCTTGCAGTTTGAGAAGGAAGCTCTTGGCTTCTACCTTACTTCTCACCCTCTAAAAAAGTGGCGTCCCTTCGTCGAGGTATTTTCCAAAACTAACCTTTCTCACCAGGATACTTTTGAAGATGGAGAATCTCTTATTTTAGCCTGTTTGATTTCAGACATAGCTTATAAGAAGACCAGAACCGGGGAACAGATGGCTATTCTACGCCTTGAGGATGAATTTTCTAACGCTAAAGCCTTGCTCTTTCCCGATGTCCTAAACAGAGCCTTAGAACTTCTTCAGGAAGGAAGGCTTATCTGGGTTAGAGCTAAGGTTGATAAGAATGAGGAGAGCATGAGTTTAGTTGTTGAGGACATAGCTCCTATAGAAGACCTAAGGATGTTTTCTGAGGGTAGATTTGAGCTTGAGATAGAAGCTAAAGAGGTAGAGCCATCAATGTTAATGGAGTTAAGGGAGTTTCTTTCAGAAAAGAGTGGTCCTTCCCTTCCGATAAAGCTTATCCTTAAGTATCCAGATTGGTATGTGCATTTTGAGCTAAACGGTCTAAGCCTTTCTTTAGACAAGAGTAAGATTACTATGATGAAACAACTATTTCCTACTATTGTGCTTAAATATCAGCCATGAAGCTTATTTTGTTAAGCAGACATCCTGAAAATTTTCCCTTTTGCCAGTCATATCAGCTTTATCTCCGCGAAAAGGACCTTAAAAATGACCTTGTAGTTCTTTCAGAATTTGATTATCAAATGTTGAAGGCTTTAAATGTTGATGGCTCACCAGCTATATTTATTCTTGACTATAAGAGCTACTTAGAGGAGACTATCGACTTACTCAAGTCTCTTTTGAAGTGTAAAGAAAATGCTTATGTTATAGTGGTCAATGCGCCAAATGAGGCTGAAGTTGCGGTTAATTTTCTAAAAGCTGGTGCTTACCACTATTTTACGCACGACCTAAATTATGAATGCCTTTGCAACCTTATCGATGAGATCTCCGCTAAAAAGCCTTTAAAAGTTAAACATATTAAAGAGGAAATAGATGAATATTTTATTGGCAATTCTCCGAAGATACAGAAGATTAAGGAGATCCTACCTAAGGTTGCTGAGACAAACTGTAATGTCCTCATCGGTGGAGAAACGGGAACTGGCAAAGAACTCGTTGCTCGCCTAATACATAAACTATCCCCCAGAGCGAATGCGCCTTTCGTTGTAATTGACTGCACTACTTTGCAGGAAACGCTATTTGAAAGTGAGGTCTTTGGCTATGAAAAAGGGGCTTTTACTGGGGCTATTTCATCCAAAAAAGGGCTTATTGAGCTTGCTGACGGTGGAACCCTTTTCCTTGATGAAATTGGGGACCTAAGTCTTTCTATTCAGAAAAAATTCTTGAGATTTCTTCAAGAGCGTACCTTTACACGGCTTGGTAGCACAAAGGTTATTAAAGTTGATGTTAGAATAATTGCAGCAACAAATAAAAACCTTAAAGATGAAGTTATCTCTGGAAACTTCCGTGCCGACCTCTACTATCGTTTAAATACCGTTTATATTTACCTTCCCCCTTTAAGAGAAAGAAAAGAAGATATCCCTTTAATCGTTGATCATTACCTAAAGTTGAAAAAAAGAGAGTTTAAAAAAGAAATTAAAGGCTACACTAAAGAATTCATGAAAAAACTTATGGAATATGATTGGCCAGGTAACGTAAGAGAGTTGATAAACTTTATTGAAAGGTCAATAATATTGACCGAAAAGGACATAATTAGTGAAGAGTTAATTGAAGAGTATTTAGAATTAAAAAAAGAAGATGAAAAATTAAAAGAGAAATCACACTGTGTGGAAAACGATAAAATAACTCTAATAGATGAAGAACCAAAAAAGATGAGCCTACCAGAAATCGAGAAAAATTTGATTTTAAAAACATTAATCAAAAACAATTGGAATCAAACAAAAAGTGCAATGGAATTAGGAATTAGCAGGAAACAACTAATAACTAAAATGAAGAAATTTGGCTTATTTAAAGAAAGGTATCACATTAGGAGTAAAGATCCCAACTAAGAAATACAACCCTATAAATAAAACTACTAAGGTCAATAAAATCTCAGAAAAAGGTAAATATACGCGTATTTGAATTCTTTTAATAGATTCTATCAAACAAGAAATAATAGCCCAGTAATAATAAACGGATAAGATTGTGGTTAGCACAAAAATTGAGGCTAAAACTATTTGGTTATGACTAATGAGCTGATAGACTATAGACAATTTTAAAAGAAAACCGAGAGTTGGTGGAAATCCAGCAAGGTTTAATGTGATTAAAAATAGTGAAATAATGATAAAAATGTTAGCATGGGCTAAATTGCTTGAAAAATCCTGAAGGCTTAGATAGATAGTTTGCTTGTCTTTTATAAAGAAAGATAGCACTAAAAAGAAGAAAAAGACAGAAAGAGAATAAATTAAAAGATAAGATGCATAGACAGAAATTACATGATCTGATATATCAATTGTCAACAAAGAGAAAAGATAACCTACATTAGCAACTGATGAATAGGCTAAAATCTTCTTAACATCCTTTTGTTTGATCGCTAAAAGATTACCTAATATCATAGAGAGAACAGCTAAGAAATAAAACAAACCTTTAACATAAGAAAAATCTATATTTAAATTATGATATATACTGCCTAAATAGGACACCAAGAAATATCCTATTGTAAGTTTGCTTAGAGCTATAACCATTGGCAAAGAATAGAATGGAGCTCCATGATAAACCTCTGGCAACCAAAAATGCAAAGGAGCAGCTCCAAGTTTAAAGGCCAATGCTGTTGAAATCAAAATTATTCCTATAATTAAGAGTAGAAAATTTTCTTTTGTTACATATATCAAATTAAACTGATCAAAAGATATAACTAAAGTAGCACGATAAAAGAAGAAAACACCAAGGAGAAAAATTATTGCCGTTAATGTTCCAACAAAATAATACTTGATAGCCGATTCAACGGAACTTAAAGTTCTACTGTAATAAGCGATAAAAAGGTAAAATGAAAAAGCAATCGCTTCAATAAGGAGGTAAGCATATACATAGTTGGAAGAATAAAGTAGAATGTTCATTAAGGCTGCAGCTAATAAGAAAAGAAAAGACAGTTCATTTACATGCTTGGGTGTGCGTAATTGAGATGGTAGAAGAACTATTATCAATAACACAGAACAATATATAACTAGTGAAAAAATTGAGGCAATGAACAGTAAGTTGTTTAATATAGGTTGATGAGCCATAATTTTGTTTAAAGACACTACTATTGCAAATAAAAGCAATAAAGCATTAAGACTTATTATAGAACGAACCGAAAGATTGAATAGGAGAGAGACAATAAAGAATATAAAACCCATAAGAATCAAGAAGATTGATAATTGAATAGGTTCATAAAGTATGTTTAATATCATGTTGCCCCCCATTCCTAAAAATAAACTCTGTCAGTATGCTGTATACAAAATTTCTTTATAGTAAAGCGTCAAAAGGATTACTCCTATTAAAAGTATTAAGGATGTAAGATAATAGTTCATCGGAAGCTCTCGTAATTTTTCGCTTGCAAGCACATCATACTTCTTAAAGACCATATAATAAAATATTCTTGCTTTATAAATCAAATTTAGCGCTATTCCTAAAGCTAAAAAAATTCCAAAGATAAAGGAGTAATTAAACGTTGCTGACAATATACTAAATTCACTAAAGAAATAAGCAGTTATAGGAAAGCCAGCAAATATAAGTAGAGATGTAGTTAAGATACCCGTTAAAATAGGATAACAAATTGTTAAATTTCCATAATTTTTAATGTTTAAATCATTTGTTTGTTGTTGAAGATACTGAACTAGTAGAAACATAGCATAACTTACTAATCCATGGACTACTCCCATAACAACGACATGAAGCTCGGTTAATGGCTTATGAAAAATCATTAATAAGCCCAAAACCATTACATTAACATGTGACATACTCATGTAAATCAAAATCTTTTTAAAATCATCGGAAGAAATGGCAATGAATGCAGAAATTGCAATAGACAACAATACCACCAAAACCAATAAATCATACAGATAAGGCATAACCTTAATTAAAGACACATAGGCATAAATAGCATATTTACTCAGAATAGCTGAAAAAATTCCAGTAATAAATGTAGGCAAATTATAATAAGTATTTTCTAACCATCCATGGAAGGGAAACACAGGAGCTTTCACCATAATACCTATAAAAATTAGAAAAGTCGCTAAAGAAAGCACTGTGTTGTTATCAAAAATTCCTTTAGAAGCAATTAAGATCAATATTCCTAAAAGCATGAACACGCTTAATCCAAAGTTATATATAATGTACTCCAATGCGTTTCTCCTAGAATCTCCAGAAGAAAAATTCCATAAAATTAAGGTCGTAGGAACTAACATCGCCTCCCAAAATAGAAAAAGAGTTATAGGGTCACCCGATAAGAAGTAGAGATTATTTATAGCAAATAAGATCATTAAATAAATGTGTAAGAGCTTGTTCTCAATAATATAAAGTTTAAAGAAATATATGAAAAAGAAAATTAAAGAATTCAGAGTTAAAAATAAAAAGCTCACTATATCAAATTTAAACATTAAGTCTGTATGAAGCATTTTCGAAGAAAAATAAACAAATTTCGAGCTTGTACCTTCAAGGAAGATATTCATTCCAAGAAATATGGTAAATAGAAAAGAGACAAAGCTATATATCAAAAAAATCTTCAGAAAGGATGCAAAAGTAACACGTTCTGATAGTGAAATGAATGATAAAAGGAGCCCTATAACATTTAAACCAACATACCATTCAAGCATAATAGCCCCTCATAAGTTTTATATTAAGATCATAACTGTCAAAAGAATTGCCAAAAAGATTAACAAAAATTGTAAGTACTTTAACATATTTCCATCATAAAATTTTGCAGTTTTTATTGAAAGATCATAAACTTTTTGAGGAACTTCGGTTGCAACCTTTCTAAGATAGATATAATTCATAATTACCAAGACCTCACGCACCCTTACTAACATCTTATCAACAAGAAATCTGTAAAACTCACCAACATATCTATATTCAGACGGGACTAAAATTTTATTTAAAAGATATACAAAAGCTCTGGAAAGCTTAATAAAGAACCACTCTGTATCAAGATTGATTATTGGTTTTGGTGCTATAATTTTTGCCACTAAAAAGTATATTAAAGCCGCAACAGAAAACAGGCTTAACGAATTTACAACATTAGTAAATGTATAAGGAATAAAATGTTCAGGATAGGGTAATAATTTGTAGAAATATGAAGGCAGAATACCTATTAAGATACATAGAAAAGATGCAATAAACATAGCAGCATGCATATTCCAAGGTATAGGTTTTACTTCATAGTTTGATTTGGGCTCACCAAAGAAAATGTTAAAACCCATCCTCATAACTATGCTGAAAAACGTTCCTACCGAGGCTAACTCCATCAACAAATACTCTAAAGGTTTATGAAGGTCTGCTGCCGAATGGATGGTGATACTTTTTGAGACAAATCCGCTCGTAAGAGGTAATCCCGAAATAGACAAGGCACCTACAAAGAAGTAAAGAGCCACCCAGGGATTTCTTCGAGCATACCCACCTAAAAGATGCAGTCTTTCAAGCCCTGTAGAATAAATTACAGCTCCAGCTGACATAAAGAGTACCCCATCGTAAATAATATGGGCAAAGGCATGCGCTGAAGCTCCGTTTAAAGCTTCCTGGCTTCCCAATCCCGCCCCACAAACCATAAAGCCAACCTGACTAACTATGAGATAGGATAGAAGCCTCCTCGGATTGTTCTCTAAGGTCGCATAGATAACTCCATACAGAGCCATCAAGGCCCCAGCCACTGAAATTATAGGCTCACCCGGAAACATCCGAAGTAAAGCATAAACCGCACTTTTCGTTGTAAAGACACTCAAGAAAACAGAACCATAAATGGAAGCATTCGAATAGGAATCCGGCAACCAAAAATGTAAAGGCGGCATGGCTGCATTTATTAATACCGCAAGCAATATTAAGTAGTAAGGCAAAGTTCCCCTTATATCAGAAAAAGTAGCTACACTTTTAATATCATAATGAGTAAAAAGATACAGCATTCCAAGCAATAAACAAAGACCAGAAACAGCATGAATTATAGCATACCTAACAGTTGAAAAATATGCTTCCTTAGTCCTAGAAGAAATAATCAATAAAATTGCAGTAAAAGCCAACATTTCCCAAAAAGCATAGAAACTTATTAAATCATAGGATAAAGTAACTCCTATAGCGCTTGACATGTAAATCAACGCTGGACCAGGTACTAACCTGTTATCTTCGTGCAAAGAATATAATATCCCAACCATTCCTATTAAGGAAAATACATAACAGAAAAATAAAGAAAGTTTATCAACCTTTATATAAAAATCATAATTAAAGATTGTTAAATAGTTATAAACGCCTTCTTGAAGATTTAGACAGTACAAAAATATCAGTACAGAAACAAAGAAGGCTAAATAATTTAGAATTCTACGGTAGAAAATAAATATAAATAAACCAAATAAGATTCCAATTACACTAGGATGTATAATAACGCTCATAACTATCTTCCCCTCGAGAAACTATTTTTTCTAATATCTTAACAACTACAGTTATAAACAAAGCTCCTATAATCCCTAGTAAACCGGTAAAGAAGGGAAGATTTTCAAATGAAAAAGCATGATGATGTTCATGAACTAAATAATCATACAAACTCAAAATAAACATTAAGACAACAATTAACAAAGCTATCAAGATTTCTCGTCTAAATTGTTTATTTAACATACAAGACCTCTATCAAGTTCAACATAGGTTTTAAATAGTCAATAAAGAAAAGAGCTATTAATACAGTAAAAATGGAAGTTATTAACAATGGGATAGCACAGAAGTAATTCTCCCTGAATTCTTCTTTTATTTCGACCCTTTTTAAAGCTCTTATAGGTATGGGTAGTAAGTAAGCTACGTTTAGTAATGAGCTTGATAAAAACACCAAGGCTCCAAGTATAAAATTATTCTGAAGACAACCGTTGATAATATAAAATTTACTCCAAAAACCTATAAAACCAGGAACACCGATCATACTAAGAGTAGCTAAAAAGAAGGCAAAAAAAGTTATGGGCAATTTCTTGGCTAATCCGTCTAATTGAGAAATTTCAGTATAATGAGTGGAAACATATACAGAACCTGCACCAAAAAACAAAGTGATTTTTGAAAAAGCATGCGCAGTAATATGGAGAATCCCACCTAACACAGATAAAGGATGCATCAAAGCAACCCCAAAAACGATGTAGGATAGTTGACTAACTGTAGAAAAGGCTAGCCTTGCCTTAAAATTATCTCTCGTTAAGGCAATCAATGAACCTGTTATTATTGTAAACCCAGCAAGAAACAGGATTACATCCTGAATTCCCAAAGTTAAAACTCCTTCCTTCCCATAAATGTTTAAGAGAACTCTAGCTATGGAGAAAGCACCCGTCTTTACAACCGCAACAGCATGCAAAAGTGCTGACACAGGAGTTGGAGCAACCATTGCTGATGGTAACCAGCTATGAAGAGGCATAATAGCACACTTAGTGTAACCATAAAGATACATGATAAGGGCAATTTTTAATACTGAAGAATAAGAATTTAATTGATCAAGATTAAATATCCCCTTAGGTAGATAGTCTAAAGTTCCAGCTACATAGTAAGTTATAGCCATAGCTGGTATCAAGAAAAGCTTTGCCGCACCAAGAAGATAAATCACATACTTTCGCCCACCTTCAAGAGATTCCTCATCTTCCTTATGAGCAACTAAAGGATAGGTAGCTATGGTCATTAACTCGTAGAAAATAAAAAGAGTTAGAAGATTACCTGAGAAGGCTACACCCATCGTCGCTGACAACGATAGAGCAAAGCAGACATAATACCTCGTTTGCCTTTTGGCATGGGTCCCTCTCATATAACCGATGGAATAAAAGGTGGTCAATATCCAAAGGAAAGAAGCTCCAAGAGCAAAGAGAAGGCCCATAGGATCAACTAAGAGCTTAATAGAAAGCCCACTGGCTATAGGTAGTATCTCAATATAATAATAACCCTTTTCTAACACTACTGGATACAAAGATAGAACAAAGAGAAACTTTATAATTCCGGCTATTACCGAAACAGCCTCTCTCAAATTCGGTCTTTTATCACCAAATAAAATAATAAATGGGCAGGCCAAAAGGGAAATCAAAATAGCTCCAATAGGAGAAATATACTCTATACTAGTTATTCCCATCTCGGTCGCCATCCTCAATCCTCTCCCGTAGCTCCGTCATCTCTTCAATGTTAAGTGAACGCTTAAGTCTGTAGTAATTTAAAACTAAAATTAAACCAATAGCAAATGAAGCTGCAGCAACGGATAAGGATAATAAAACTATCATTTGCCCAGTTAAATCACCATAATAAAAACTTACAGTTGCAAACATAAGATTTATACCGTTAAAAACAATTTCTAAGGCTAAAATAGCTAAAAGCAAGTTCTTTTTAGTAAAAAGCAAATAAAAACCAGACAAAATTATTATAGATGCTATCAAATAAAAAACCTTCTCTCCCGCAAAGAAGGAATAATTAATCATCGCTTTCACTACCTTTCATAAGAAGGTAAATAGCTATCATAGGATAAGTTAAAATAAATGCCAAAAGAAAAATCGCCAAAGGATATTGATTATAGATTAACTTTGCTAATTCCCTAACGCTATAGACAGATACTGAAGGCTCATACTCCCTGACATCAAACGCAAATAAAATGAGGATCAATATTATAACAAAAAGGAGGCTCGGCATTAAAATTTTAATTAAGGAAGAATTTTTCATATCTTGAATTTTAAATTCCTCTTCGGGATATAGATAAAGGAAAAATAAAAACATTACCAAAATGGCACCAGCATAAACTATTATTTGAAAAGCCATCAAAAATTCAGAGCCTAAAAAGAGATAAACAATACCTAAAAGCACCATCATGCCTAAGTAAACTAAAAACTGGTAAACAACTTTTTTCTGACGCAACAAGAGAAGAAATAATGCTATAAACATCAACAAAAAAATTGACATAAACAAGGCGCGTGCCATACTAAAAACCTGCCCTCTTAAGAAAGGCTACAATCAAAAAGTTTAGCAAAGAAACAGGGATTAAAATCTTCCAACACATGCTCATAAGTTGGTCAAACCTATACCTTGGAAAAGTAGCCCTAACCCATATAAACAAGAAAACAAAAAAGTATACCTTTATTAACAGAATTAATTGAGCTGGGACATACTTAAGAGGTGGAATGATGGTTAAAAGCCAATTCGGTAATGTCCATCCTCCAAAATAGCAGTGAACAATTAAAAGAGACATTACATAAATAGAAAGATATTCGGCAAGATAAAACATGCCCATGCGAAATCCTGAGTATTCTGTAATATATCCAGCAACGAGCTCACTTTCAGCTTCAGGTAAATCAAAGGGAGCCCTGTTTGTCTCAGCAAAGGCACATATTAGAAAAACTATAAACCCCAATATCTGTGGAATGACATTCATCCCAAACAAACTCTGAGCTTGATGGTTAACTATATCGCTTAGCTTAAAAGATTCAGCCGCTAAAATAACTCCTGCCAAACTCAGACCTAAGGGTATTTCGTAGCTTAACACTTGTGCTGCTGACCTTAATCCGCCAAGGAGAGAATATTTTGAGCCTGAAGACCAGCCGCCAAGAATTATTCCATACACCGCAAGGCTTGCCCCAGCTAAAATCAAGAGAACTCCTATGTTTACATCAGCAATGATAAAACTGGGATGAAAAGGTATGACGCTAAGGTTTACGATGGCAAAGGTTAAAACAATTAAAGGGGCAACAAGAAAGATCAACCTTTCTGCCCTAAGGGGAACAATGTCCTCTTTAGTCAAGAGTTTCAAAAGGTCAGCAATAGGCTGAAGCAATCCATAAGGCCCAACCTCTGTTGGACCAAGCCTTGCTTGCATTCTACCGATAATCTTTCGCTCAGCATAGACAGTGTAAGCAGCATGAAAGAGAGCAATTCCTAAGACTGCAGCAATTTTAATTATAATTAGCAAAATCTCGAGAAATAGGTCATTTGATACCATGTTTCAACAATTCCTCGTTTAATTTTTTCAGCTCCATAAACTCGAGAGGTTTTTCTTCAGGCTCTAAAGGATAATCCTTCCTTAGGGGATGCCCAACCCAATTTTCCGGAAGTAGAATTCTCTTTAGGTTTGGATGTCCCTTAAACTTTATTCCAAAAAGGTCGTAGACCTCTCTCTCTAAAAAATTGGCACAAGGGAAAAGGTCAACAATGCTATCAACCTCAGGGTCATCCTCTGGAACCTCAACCCTCAGCCTTAATTGAAGCCTCTTTTCAATGCTGTAGAGCTGATATACTACCTCAAACCTTGTCCTTCTGTTAGGCATTTTCAGATAATCCACACCCGTTAATGTTTGCAGATGATTAAACCCCAAGTCTTTCAAAAGTTTTACAGCCTTTCTCACTCCATCCTTTTTTAAAATTACAAACCTCTGCCCTCTGAACTCTCCTTCCTCCAAAAAACTATCTTCCAGAACTTCTTTCAACCTTTGGACAACCTCATCAAGGGTGAGCACCTTTCTACCTCCGATGCCAGTCGAGAATTCCTTTTTTTAAGTCGTAAACAAGACCGAGCAAAAGCACTAAAAGAAAGACCATCATAACTAAAAACCCAGTGGAGGTTAATTCGGAAAAACCCACCGTCCAAGGATAGAGGAGCCCAAGCTCAACATCAAAAACCGCAAAAAGAATAGCAATCGGATAATACCTTATGGCTATTTTTTGCCAAGGAAGACCGCTTGGCTCGTTTCCGCATTCGTAGGGGACGAGCTTCTCTTTATAGTAAAACCTCGGTCTTACAAAAGAACCAAAAATTAAACCCCCAAGTCCAAAAATAAACGCTACAATAAGCATTATCAGCACGGATAAGTAATTGGTGGGGACATATTCATCGGGTCTAACCATCAACCTTAACCTCTTTTATCTTTACGGCAAGTCCCGCCCTTCTTGGGGCGGGCTTAAGCTTTAACGGCACTCCCTTCAACACCCAATACTTATTCTCGTAAACTTCTTTATCCCATTTAGCTACATGCTCCTTCCAGTTTTGCACGAGCTTTTCAAGATTGAAAACGAGGTCCTCACGGCACCGACCGGAGTACTCAAACCATTCAGTCAGAACGATAGCACCAACCGGACAAACCTCCTCACAATAACCACAATACACGCACCTCAGAGCCTCAAGGATGTACTCCTTCAATCTTCTTTCTCCGGTCTTTTCATCAACTTCATATTCAATCGTTATACACCTTGAAGGACAGACAACCGAACATTTTAAACAAGCAACGCAACGAGGCTTACCAGTCTCAGGGTCTACCACCATCGCATGCCTTCCCCTAAAGGAAGAAAAGACTTGAACCTTTTCGTGAGGATACCGAACAGTAACAGGTCTTTTAAAAAAAGTCTTAAGCGTGATTAAAAGCCCGGTGATTAAGTCTTTAAAAAGTAAATAAGTTGGAGAAAGTCTCATCTATCGCATTCCCCCATCACAATATCAAGCGTACCTATGATGGCAACAAGGTCAGCTATAAGATGGTCTTTGGCGAGCTTAGGTATGGCTGAAATATGGATGAATGAAGGGGCTCTAATGTGTAAACGGTAAGGTCTTCCGGTTCCGTCGCTCACCAGATAAAACCCAAGCTCACCTTTAGCTCCTTCAACAGCCGAGTAAAGCTCCCCCTTAGGAAAGATCTCTCTTGCCTCCTGTAAAAAGCTAATAAAGGCAACCTCATTAAAAGCTTCTGCTTTAAGCATCCTTCCACCAGGCATCATATCAAGGTCTGGGGTTAATTCAGAAACTACCTCTCCTTCAGGGAGCTTTTCAATGCACTGCCTAATAATCCGAATAGATTGCCTCATCTCTTGAAGACGACATTTATAACGGTCGTAGGTATCTCCGTTTTTCCCTACAGGAACTTCAAACTCCACCTCAGGATAAGCATCATAGGGGAAATGCTTCCTAACATCGTAAGGCACCCCAGAACCCCGTAGTGAAGGACCAGTCAACCCGCAGGCAATCGCTTCCTCAGCGGTGATCACACCTACTCCCACAGTCCTCTCTAACCAGATCCTGTTTTCCGATAGCAAGCCCTCGTATTCATCGATCCTTCTTTCCATCTCAGGTAAAAAGTTGTAAATCTTCTCCAAGGTTGCCTCCTCAACATCCATCCTTACCCCACCGATCCTTGGATAGCTTACAGTTAGCCTTGCTCCGCAGATTTCTTCGAAAAAGTTTAGAATTCGCTCCCTCTCCCGAAAGCAGTAAAGGAAAACCGTCATGGCTCCGATATCAAGGGCATGAGTTGCAAGCCAAAGCAAATGACTGGCAATCCTTGCAAGCTCACAGACCATCGTCCGCAAGTATTTTCCCCGTGGGGGTGGCTCAATTCCAAGGAGCCTCTCCACAACCAAACAGTAGCCAGTATTGTTGTTCATTGCGCTTATATAATCTAGTCTGTCTGTTAGAGGCAAGACCTGGGGATAGGTAAAGTTTTCGGCAAGCTTTTCTAAACCACGATGCAGAAACCCGACAATTGGCTCACAATCAACGATCCTTTCCCCTTCAAGCTTTAAATGAAGCTTTAGCACCCCATGGGTTGAGGGGTGCTGAGGGCCCATCTGAAGCTCTAAGACTGAAAAAAAAGGGTCTTCACGTTCAGATAAGCGATTTTCTGGCATAGGGTCCCCAGTTTCTCCTTTCTTCCTTGATCACCTTTTTAAGTTTAAGTAGCCCCTCAATAAGCGCCTCCGGTCTTGGGGGACAACCAGGCACATAGATATCTACTGGGACGATTTGATCAACCCCTTGCACCGTTGAATACGTTCTGAAAACCCCACCAGAGCAGGCACAGCTCCCCATAGCTACAACCCACCGCGGGTGGCTCATCTGATCATACACGCGACGCAAAATAGGAGCCATTTTATAAGTTAGAGTTCCAGCCACAATAAGCACATCAGCTTGCCTTGGTGAAGCACGAAAGATAATCCCAAAACGATCAAGGTCGTTCCTGGCTGCACCTGCAGCCATCATTTCAATAGCGCATCAGGCAAGCCCAAAAGTGACAGGCCAAAGAGACCCTGCCCGAGCCCAGTTTATAATTTCATCGATCTTACCCCAGATGAGCTCCATCACTCCTCCGATAGAGTATGAAACTACCAGATGGTTGATTTAAGCTCTGAAGCTATACGAGTTGCGTATCTTTCCCTTACCCTTCTTGTTGCTTCCTCTGGCACGCTAAAGGTTAAACAGCTCGTAGTGCATCCCTCAACGCAAGCAGGCTTCTCCCCACGGTCGATCCTATGCATGCAAAGATGACACTTAAAAACTTTGCCCGTTCCCTCATCCCACTGAGGAATACCCCAAGGGCAAGCTTTCATACAGGATTTGCAACCAATGCAGAGTTCTTGCCTTACATACACGATTCCGTCCTTTTCTCTTCGTGTCATTGCACCGGTTGGACAAGCTTTAATACAGAAAGCATCCTCACAGTGAAAACAGTTCATGTAAACAAAAAAGATCCGAGGAACCCCGTTTATCTCCTTAGGACCAACGGGGATAATATCGCAAAATCTTGCTCCGGGCGAAACGTTATTCTCTACTTTGCAATGAACAACGCAGGCAAGGCAACCGATACATTTAAGTTGGTCTTGAGTGATGACATATTTGCTCATCCTCTATCCTCCTTTAAGCTTTTTTAATGCTCACAAAGGTTTCAAAAAGTGGACAGTTTCCACCAACAGCAACCTTTAATTTACCTTTCATTAAACGAATGTCTAATGCTCCTTTACCAAATGACCTTGTCCTTAGAGGAACGATATCGCCAAAGCCATGGAGCATAAAGGCTATTTCTGGATGCACATAAGGCGAGACCTTTACCTTTATCCTTTCTTCAGTTCCGTTAGCTGAAACAACCACCGTATCTCCCTCTTTAACGCCAAACTTCTTTGCTGTATCTGGATGGAGATAAAGATGATTTTCTGGACAAAGTTCATTAAGAATTGGATTGTTGCTCGTTGTCCTTCCTTGAGTATGAAGAGCTATTTTTCCAGTGACAAGCCTAAGCATGCCTTCAGGTGGAGAAGCCGGTCTTTCATAAGGTGCAAAGGATGGAACCCCCGCCTTCTCTAAAAATTCCGAATAAACTTCTATTTTACCCGTAGGAGTATTAAACTTTAAGTTATTCCTATCATACCAAATTGGCTTGTCCGTAAGGTCGATAACTCCTTTTTTCTGAAAATCCTCTATAGTAAAACCCGTCCCTTCGAGCTGCCAATTTATCAATTCTACCTCGTCCTTCCAGGGGAAGTATTCTCCCTTTCCAAGCCTTTCAGCAAGGGCTTTAAAGATTTGAAATCTGCTTCTTGAGTCAAACCTTGGTTCTACAGCCTTTTGCCTTAACGCAAGCTGAGGTCTAAGACCACTTCTCACTATCACATGGTCAGTCCTTTCAAGATAAGTTGACTCAGGCAAGATCACATCGGCATACCAGGCGGTCAAACTCCAGTTAACATCTATGGCCACAACAAGGTCAAGCTTATCAAAGGCTTTAACCCAAGTATCAAAGTCTGGCATAGAAACTAATGGATCATGACGCATAGCAATGTAAGCCCTAACCCGATAGGGATTACCTGTAAGGATCACCTCAGGAAGAACCTGCAGCAGTCCCCAGCTTTTCCTGAGCCAAGGATATTTAGTTTCTGCCCCGTCGCATCTCTCTTCTGTCACTTTTGGAGCAAGGCTCGTTGGTGTCTTAATCTTATATCCACAATCACCCGCACCCTTGGCTATAAAGATCCCGCCTTTAGCTTCATAACTCCCCATAAGGGCGTTCAAAGTAAAGATAGCCCTTCTAAGATAAAAGTCGTTCTCTGTCCAAGCAGCCATCCAACCGGGATGAAAGATCACGGATGGCTTTGCCTCAGCCGCCTCGTAAGCAATCTTTCTTATCTCCTCCGCAGGAATTCCTGTTTCCTTCTCCGCCCACTCAGGTGTATAGGGTTGAATAAAGCTTCTTAAATACTCCATCCCTACTACATACTTATTCACGAAATCTACATCATAGAGGTTGTTGTTCACGATGACATTTATCAGAGCCAAGGCTAAAGCATAGTCTGTGCCAGGATTAATCATAAAGAATTTATAAGCCTTTGAGGCTGTATAGGTCCATCTAACATCAATGTATACAAGCTTTCCCCCTGAATTGATCATCTCTATAACATTTCTTGCCTCCCCAGTAATCAAACTTTCAAGTAGATTTCTTCCAAAAACCACCATATACTTACAGTTCCTATAGTCGTAACCAACGGTCTCACCTGAGTGCCCTGCAAGAGACATATGAGAATTATGAATGGAATTTGCACAAGTCGCATGATGAGTAAAGTAGTTAGGACTTCCGATAGCAGCTAAGAAGAGCTTGTGTAATTCCGTGTGCGGGCCCCCTCTGTCGCTCAAGGCTATAGCTTTTGCTCCATCTTCAGCTATGATCTTTTTGAGCTTATCAGCTATAAAATCTAAGGCTTCATCCCAGCTAACCCGCTTCCATTTCCCGGAGCCTCTTTCTCCGTCACGGATCATCGGGTATTGAGGTCGCTCATTATCATACTCAAAGGCAACACCAGCTGCCCCTCTTGGACAGAGAGACTTAGCCCCAAAAACATGAGGATTCCCCCAAATATGCTTTACTATCCCGTTTTCTACCTCAACAAGGATTGGGCATCTTGCACTACACATACAACATATACTATAAACTTCACGCCTCTCTCCCATATCTACCCTCCTTTTAAATTGTTATTGCACAACTATTACTGCCCTGTTTGTCAAACCAGCCACCCTTTCGCTTGTGCTCCCAATAACAATCTTCTTTAATCCAGTAAGTCCTCTTCTACCCATCACGATTAAGTCAGGATCCACTTTATCTGCAGCATTGCAGATCACTTCATAGGGAACTCCAGAGAGGACCATTTTTTCGCTAGGAACTTCCTTTTCTTTAGCTTTTTCAATAAATATGCAATCTCGTGTGCTATGAATTTCTTCTTTAGTTCTTCATGATAACCTTTTAAAGCTGACATTCTTGATTCGATATAATGAAGCTGATGTTCTTGATTCGATACAGTGAAAGGTCTGAGAAATACGTTCTCATGCCATTCAACAACCGAGTACCATATAAGCTCCGCTTGGCATTTTTTAGCAAGGACTAGTGCAACACGCTCAGCTCCTACTGCAAAGTCGGAGCCATCAGTGCATAACATTATTTTGCAATACGGCATGGTCAGTTTTTTTGTCTAATGCAAGTTTTATACCTAACTTATTTAAGGATAATCAGGGTCATCTTTGTCCTCTTTGGAACAGATATTGTTCCAAATGGAACAGTTGTTGTCCAGAAAGGAACAGTTTAAGGCACAAAAAGGGGCAAACCTCCTATTAGTTACGCCAATTTTCTCTGGCATATTTTTTGAAAAAACACTAACAAAAAACTTAGGAGGTGAGGTATGATGTGTTGGCACCGTTTAAAGTCTAATTTTCTATTGTGGTTTTTCTTTTTAGTTTTTTTGTTCTTTAGCACACCTTGCTTTTCTCAGGAAAAGCAGGCTGAGCCTCAAGCAGAGCCTGCTGAACCTCTTAAGGTAGAAGTAAAGCTTGACAAGGACAAGTACAGAGGTGGGGAAACCATTCAGATTACCGGTAAAGTCCCCCCGGGAATGAAGGTCAACTTCATTGAAATTACCTCTACGGACGCTAAGGTTCAGGTTGGAAGGTTAGACAGAAAGGAATTTAAATTCTATTTAAGCAGAGAAATTCCGGCTTTTTACACCATAATTATTAACGAAGATTACGTAGCCAGAATTGATAAGAACGGCACTATAGAGGAAAAACCAGTAAAAGAAATTTATGCCAAGTTTCAGGCTGATAAAAAGTGGAGGATAGGGGAATTTTTAAGGCAATCAAACGCTGACATGGCCTTCATTACTCCCCCCCAGATGGTATCTGAAATAAGGGTATGGAAGGCGAGCGTTCTTTGGTCAATACTTGGTCACAGAGGAAAACCCGAACCGAGCTTAACTGAGAAAAGAGACATCAGAAGAGAAACTGCAAGGCTTCTTCAAGCAAGGATGAGAGAGTTGCCCAAGCTTTTTGTTCTCGGAAAGATTACGACCAATGAAGACGGAACCTTCACTGCTACTTTTAGGCTTCCTGATAGTGCACCTAAAGGAGCTTTTTCGGTCATTGCGGTTGTGAACAAGGATTTGAAAAGCGATCCTGCCAAGTTTGACTGTGAAGTAACCTTCCCGAAGTACTACTTCCCTGTGGCTGGGACCTCAGTTAATATCTTTGGACCGCTTTTCCTTGCCTTAGCCGTCTGCACCTTTGGTGTTTTGATGGGTGCTGGTGGAGGGTTCATTTTGAATCCGCTATTGATCCTTATCTACAAAATACCCCATCCAATTGTTGCGGGATCAGTTATGCCAACAGTGCTCTTTAGCCAAGCTTCAGGTGTTTACAACTACTCTAGGATCGGTTTTATCAACTGGAAGCTTGGCATCGGAGTTGGAATTTTCATGGCTTTTGGTGGGTTTATCGGTCCGCTACTCAACCAATTTATAACTTTAGCGGAATATAAGTTCGTGTTTGGTATCATACTCCTTATCCTTGCTGCTCTCATGTTCTGGCAGACTACACCGGGTTATATTGAAAAATCCAAGAAAGAAAAGGCTATCTTGGAAGAGTTTAAGAGAAGAGTCGAAGCTGCTAGAGCTCAAAAAGCACAAAAGTAACAAAAATCATAAGGGGGGTTGAGCCATGAAGATGACTATAGAGTTTTGGGGTGAAAAATTTGAAGCTAACATGCTAATCGGTGCCATAGGTGGTTTTTTGATTGCCGTTGCTGCAAGCCTTGGTGGGTTTGGTGGTGGTCCTTTTGTGGTCCCGATGATGACGGTCATCATGGGGCTTCCCATTTATGTAGTCGTTGGAAGCTCCCTCTTAGCCATCTTTTTTAACACCTTGATGGCCTCCTCAAGATATTACTTCTTTGGGCAGACCGATGTTGCTCTTTTTGCACTAATGGCTATAGGGGCGGTAAGTGCAGGTTTTATCGCTCCAAGAATAGCTAAAAGATTAAGCCCCATCTGGGTAAAAAGAGTTGCGGTCGTAGGATGTACTTATCTCGGTTTAAAGCTCATAGGCATACTACCTTAAGGCTAACTCCACCCTCACCTCCAACCACATAAATTCCTAACCCTCCTCCTCCCCTCCCTGCCCCCTCCCAGGGAGGGGTTTTTTATATTTTAATGGCATATTCATGAACAAAAGAATATTGGTTTTAGGGATAGGAAATATCCTAAGGGATAGGAAATATCCTAATTTCCGACGAAGGGCTTGGAGTTCATGCTTTAAGATGGCTTGAAGCAAACTGTAAACTACCACCTGAGGGAGAGCTTGTTGATGGTGGGACAGGGGGCTCTCGCTTTTTACCACTCATAGCCTCGGTTGATGTGCTTATCATCATCGATGCCATCACCCTTGATAAAGAACCCAGCACAATCTACTGCTTTTCCGAGGAAATCTTAACTAATCAAAGCCTTTTAGAAAAATTTCGACCCATGAAATATCCTTTGCCGATATCCTTATTCCTCAATTGGATGAAGTCAACCTAAAACATGGTAGAATTTAAGGTATGGAAGGGACCCTTTTTGTCGTCGCAACCCCTATTGGAAACCTTGAGGACATCACCTTAAGAGCTTTGAGGGTTCTGAAAGAGGCGGACGTTATCGCCTGCGAGGATACAAGAAAGACGGCAAACCTTCTCCGCTACTACAACATCCCTAAAAAACCGCTCATAAGCTATTACAAAGGGGTAGAAAAAGAAAGGCTTCCAAGGATAATAGCTCTTTTGAAGGAAGGTAAAAAGGTAGCTCTTTGTTCTGAGGCAGGAACTCCGCTTATTTCAGACCCGGGAGCTCTGCTTGTTAGAAGAGCGCATGAAGAAGGCATAAAGATTGAGCCAGTGCCAGGTCCTTCAGCTTTGACAGCAGCCCTTCAAGCAAGCGGGATTGATGCCGGAAACGGATTCATCTTCTTAGGCTTCCTCCCACGAAAGAAAAAGGACTTCAAGAAGATTTTGAAGTATTTTCACTTTGAGCTGCCGGTTGTGGTCTACATCTCACCCCATCGGTTTAACAAGGAAGTTTCCGCCCTTTATGAAGAGCTTGGCGAAAGACGATGCTTTCTTGCTCGGGAAATCACTAAACTTCATGAAGAATTAACCTACAGTAGCTTATCCGAACTTAAAGAAAGAGAAAATATAAAGGGAGAAATTACTTTGATTATTTTTCCAGAAGAAAAAGAAGATAGTCTATCTAAACAATATAAAAGACAATAAACCTCCAAAAACCACCACATAAAGGATGTTAATGCCTTTATAAAGTAAAAGAAGGCTTGCTATAAAGAAAAGAAGTTTAATAATGTTCCAATCAATCGTAAAGCCTAATTTAAAAGAAGCAAAAAGCAAAAGGGCACAAAAAGAGGCTAAA
The DNA here is from genome assembly GCA_049414625.1 of Thermodesulfobacteriaceae bacterium. Classification (GTDB taxonomy): domain Bacteria; phylum Desulfobacterota; class Thermodesulfobacteria; order Thermodesulfobacteriales; family Thermodesulfobacteriaceae; genus WYEG01. The sequence continues at coordinate 20,084 of JBMSAU010000026.1, read as the reverse complement.
ATTCCTCTTTTACCCTTTAAAAAGATAGGATTATTTCTTATTCTATCAGCAATTTTAGTTGAGAGTAGGTATACTACAAAAGAAGGAGTAAAGGCATAAATCGTAGATAAAATAGCACCAGAAAGACCATAGACTAAATATCCAACAAAAGTTGCTGTAATTAGGATAGGACCTGGAGTAACTTGTCCAAGGGCAATGCCATCCATAAAGGTTTTGCTATCAAGTAGTTTCATGTTTTCTACTACTTCGTGAAGCATAAGCGGTAAAGCGGTGTATGCTCCTCCAAAGGCAAATAAGTTTATTTTTACCATAACTAAACTTAGTTGAAAAAGGTTGGTATTAAAAAAATATAACAAAATTAACCCTAAGAGTAAGATGAGAAATAGAAATAGAATCCCAATTAAACTGCTTGATTGAGTAAGCAAGTTTTCTAAAGACATTGGTTTATCCTTAAACAAAGCTTGAGAAAATAGAAAGCAAAGAATAAGAACAAGAAAGGGACTTATTCCAATCAATAGTAGGATAAAAGAAGCTAAGGCTATCAAAAATTCAACCTTAGACTTGACGATGGATTTTGTGAAGCTTAAGAAGGCATTAGCAACGATGGCAACGACTATTACTTTTAGACCGTTGAAAAGGGAGATAGCTTGCGGGAGGTTTGAGGTCTTTTGGTAGAGGGCGCTGAGGAAGAGCATAAGGAGAAAGGCAGGCAAAGCAAAGGCAACATAAGTGATGATAGCTCCAACAATTCCTCTTAGCTTAACCCCTACAAAGCCTGCAACATGCATGGCGATGGGACCTGGGACTATCTGGGCAAGGGCAACTCCTTCGTTGAAGGTTCTTTGGTCAAGCCATCCCCTTTTTTGAACCGCAAGCTCCCGTATGTAAGCAACCATTGCCGGTCCACCAAAGGCAGTCAAACCAAGCTTAAAAAAAGAGAAAAAAAGGTCAAAAAGCGTAGCCGGCATAAGATTTATTTTATACATTTTTTGAACCTTCACCAACTAAGGAAATCGCTTCCTCTATCAACTACAACCTTGACCTTAACAGAAAGTAGAGGTCCCCACTACGCGAAAAGGACAAGGGGAGGAGCACCAGTTAGAAACTTTATTTTGTGATTTCAAGTCTTCTTTTTCCGCAAGACACAAAAACAAAAACTTCCCTTCCTACATTTAGATTGCTATAATAGACACAGCTACCTCTTCCGAAGATAGAGTAGAAAAATTTTTAAGTTATTTGATGGAGCTTGGATTCAGGTATAATTTTAGGGCTAACTTAGATAAAACGTTATCCAATTACCATGCGGGCTTGGGTGATCTCTAAAATTGGTCCAATAAGTAAAGATTCTTTAACCCTTGTTGAGCATCCTAAGCCTGAAATCTCTACGGATGAAATTTTAATCAAGGTCCATGCCTGCGGGGTATGCCACACCGAGCTTGACGAAATAGAAGGGAGGGCAAAGCCAAGCTTTTTGCCTATCATCCCTGGGCACCAAATCGTAGGCGAGGTTGTTGAGGTTGGGAAAAGCGTTAAAAAGTTTAAGCCCGGTGACCTGGCTGGAGCTGGCTGGATATATTCATCCTGTGGAAGATGTAAATTCTGCAAAGAAGGTTTAGAAAACCTCTGCCCAGATTTTAAAGGAACTGGGAAGGATGCTCATGGCGGATACGCTGAATACTTCAAGATAAAGGAAGACTTTGCCTTCAAGATCCCTGAAGGAGCTTCTCCAGTAGAAATTGCTCCGCTATTCTGTGCTGGCGCAATCGGTTATAGAGCCTTAAAGCTTGCAAACCTTAAAGGAACGAAGGATGAGGTGCTTTGTCTCTGCGGGTTTGGGGCTTCAAACCACTTGGTCTTAAAGATGGCAAAGGGACTTTATCCAGAGCTTAAAGTCTTTGTGTATGCCCGGAACCCTAAGGAACGAGAATTAGCATTAGCGCTTTCTGCGGACTTAGCTTTAGACTTCGGAGAGGCTCCCCCTGAAAAATTTTCCGCAATCATTGATACAACCCCTGTGTGGAAGCCTCCCTTTTCTCTCCTTCAGCATCTTGCACCAGGCGGACGCCTGGTTATAAACAACATCAGGAAAGAAGAGGTAGACAAGGACTATCTTTTAAACCTTGACTATGCTCGGGATTTGTGGCTCGAAAGGGAAATAAAATCAGTAGCCAACATTACAAGAAAAGACATAGAAGAGTTTTTGGAGATAGCTTTTAAGCTTAAGCTCAAGCCAGAAGTCGTAACCTATCCTTTTGAGTCTGCCTTGCAAGCCTTATTTGAACTCAAGGAAGGAAAGATTAAAGGGGCAAAGGTCCTTGTCATAGGGTCCTAAGGTCTTTTTATGCCGATTTGGGCAATCCTTTCAATCCTTGCTGGCTTTTTTGTTGCCTTAAGCGACGCCCTAAACAAGAAGTTTCTTTCTTCGCAAGGAGCTTATGTTATGCTCTTTGCAAGAACCTTCGGAAGCCTTCCCTTCCTCTTTCCGGTTTTTCTTTATCTTTTATTCTCTAAAAACGCCTTAAGCTTCTTTACTCCCTCTTTCATGCTTGTAGTCTTTCTTCTACTTTTTCTTGAGATAATAGCGACGGTTTTTTACATGAAGGGCATTAAAGCTTCCCCCCTTTCAGCAAGCCTTCCTTTTTTATCCTTTACCCCGGTATTTGTCGTGTTAACAGGATACTTGATCCTCGGAGAAACTGTAAGTTATGCTGGGTTTGCGGGTATTTTACTCATCGTCCTTGGAAGCTACTTTATCCATCTTCCGGAAAGGGAAAGCCTTTTTGACCCCTTCGTTAAAATCTATAAAGAAGAGGGAAGTAGATACCTCTTAATCACAGCCTTCATCTACGGTCTTACCTCGGTGCTCGGGAAAAAAGCTCTTTTACTTTCTGAGCCTGTCTTTTTTGCAAGCTTTTACTTTTCAGCCCTTGGTATAGCAGGCTTAATCTTTACAAAAGTCTTTGATAGAATAAGGGTTTTTGAAGTATGTAGGGCAAGCTTGCGGGAAGTCTTGCTCGTTGGTGGAACACAAGCCCTTATGTGCCTTTGCCACATGCTTGCCCTAAGCCTTGTTGAAACAGCCTACATGATCGCCTTAAAGAGGACAAGCATCCTCTTTGCGGTGGTCCTTGGGTATCTCTTTTTTCGGGAAAGGTATGTTGGCTTCCGTTTAACCGGAGCCTTGCTTATGCTCCTTGGAGTGATAATAATTACCTTTGGAAAGTAGGAGGCAAGATGATTGTAAGAACTCCCTACAGGGTAATCTATGGGGACACGGATTGCGGAGGCGTGATGTATTACGGAAACTACCTTCGGCTCTTTGAGATTGGCCGAACTGAATGGATAAGAAGAGTGGGCTTAGCTTACAAAGAGATAGAGGAACGCTTTGAGGTCATCCTGCCCGTAGTTGAAGTCTTTGCAAAGTATAAAAGCCCAGCCTTCTACGATGACCTCTTAGAGATTGAAACTCGACTTACTGAGGCAAAGCCCCTAAAACTTCGCTTTGACTATAGAATTTTTCGAGAAGGGAATCTTTTAGTGCAAGGCTACACGGTGCATGTGCCAATTGGAAAGGACATGAAGGCAAAAAGACTTCCAGTTGAGCTCTATGAGCTTCTAAAGAATCATACTACCGCTTTATCTTCTGAACGTGAGTAAAGGACCTCTTCTTTAAGCCTTCTAAAAAGGGCTTCTACCCTTGCCTTAATCTCATCCCGAACTTTACGGAAGACCGCTAATTTTTCTTCCTCTGTGCCTTCTGCCTTAGCCGGGTCAGGAAGTCCCCAGTGCTCCCTTCTTTGAGATGGAACATGAGGACAGGTCTCCTTAGCATCTCCGCAGAGGGTTATCACAAGGTCAAGCTCAGAAAAAGGGATCTCTTCCAAAGATTTTGGATAATGAGAAGAGATGTCAATCCCATCCTCAGCCATAACTTTTAAAGCTAAAGGATTAACTGAGGGGGCAGGATTTGAGCCTGCGGAATAGACTTCGACTTCAAGGTTATATAGTCTTGCCAAATGTTTGGCGTAACCCTCGGCAATCTGGCTCCTTGCCGAGTTCCCCGTGCAGATAAAAGCTATTTTCTTCATTTAAACCTGCCCCCCTAATAATATTATGTCTAAGCAATGTGTAGCTCCAGATGTCTTCTCCATTCTTCAGGTGTTAAAGCGGTAATGTATCTTTTTGCCTCCTCTTCGGTCATCTTTGGGTTTTCATACTTTATACCAAAATACCTTGTCATAACGTAGAAAAGGTCTGTGTTATCAAGCCTGCTTTTCATCCCTGTTAACCTAAAATAACGCCCCTTCCCGCCATACATTACCACAAGTTGGTCTTCAGCTGTGTGGTTTGTGCTTGTAAAGCCCACATTACCTCTCCTCAAGAGGGCAGGCTTCTCGATCTTTCTGGTCCTGGCATCCAGACGATATATGCTCTTCCTCAAGATAAAGCCCATCGTTGCCTCAGGCTCATACCAAAAATCTTTCAAAAGGTATTCCCTTGGAGTGTTAAGACCGTCGTATATAGCTTGAGCCTCTTCATCGGTGATGGGGCATTTGGTGTAATATTCAAAGATGTCCTTTATTTCTTTGGCGCTCTTTCCTCTCATTCTGGATATCATGTATTCAAAAGAAGCGGTGTTTTCGTATTTCAAAAGAGCCTCTGTAGAGTCGTTATACTCAGGTCCGGTCCCGTTAATGCCAAAACCTGAGTTCCCATGGTCTGAACAAATGATTAAAAGGACATCGGGGTTTCTCCTCATAAAATCAAAAATGACTCCTAATGCTTGGTCCATCTCCCAGCAGTCCATCATCGCAGTATAAGCATCGTTTGAATGGCAGGCATGGTCGATCCTTCCAGCCTCAACCTGAAGCACAAACCCTCTCGGGTTCCTTGCAAGCTTCATAAGAGCTACCATCGTCATCTCGGCTAAGGTTGGCTGAACATTACCTAAGCTGCTATCGTTAACCCTATCAACAAAGTAGCTTAGGTGTGACCTGCTAAAAACGCCAAGGATAGGCTTATCTGAAACGGCAAGCCTTCTGAGCTCATCCCTTGTTCTGACAACATCGTACCCTGCATTGATAAACTCTTGGTAAAGGTTTCGCCCGTCCCTTCTCATTGTTGGGTCAAAGTGTCTCTGCCCGCCACCCATAGCTACATCAAGCCTAAGCCTCAAAATATCAAGAGCTATATTATCCTCATCATCTCTGTTCATGTTATGGCTATACCAGCCAGCTGGCGTTGCATGAGTGATCCTTGTTGTGGTTACACAGCCAATAGACATGCCCATTTCTTTGGCTAACTCAAGGATAGTTTTTAAAGGTCTACCATCAGGAAGGCTTGCAAGCATGCGATTTACTGTTTTTGAGCCAGTTGCCCAAGCAACTCCCGCTGGTGCAGAGTCCGTAACCACAGAAGAAAGGGAACTCGTATTTTGGAGATAAACTGAAGCTCCATATTTTTCCATAAGGTCAAAAAGAGTGCTTCTTTCCCGGAACTTTCTCTTCAAAAACTCCTCATACATCTTCATCACACCAAGTGGCCAGCCGTCTCCTACCACAAAGATCACACCCTTTGCTCGGGAGATTTTTCCAAATTCCCGAATGACTTGAGCAAAAAGGTCATTTGTCATCACAGTTGCATAGGCAAGCCCCGCGGCAGTGACCTTTAAAAAGTCTCTTCTGTTCATGGCACAACTCTTTTTGGTTTTTGGATTATTATAAGGTTAAGTTGTTAATAAATTTTTCCAAATGGAACCTACAAAACTGCAAATCCTACCCTTGCTCAGATTAAATTTAAGGGTTAATAGCAAACATTTTTTTAACAAGACCTTTATCTTTGGTTGCTCGTTTTCACAATGTATTAACAACTATCCGTTAACAATTAATTGTAGAAACAAATGAGCCTACCTGAAAAACCTTTGCCTGGTAAGGTATTCATCCTTGAGGACGATTTTGACTACGCTGACCTTATCTCTCGGGAGTTCTCTGCCCTTGGCTTTGAAGTTGAGGTTTGCCATTCTTTATCTCAAGCAAAAAAGCTTCTCTCGGACAAAAAGTATGACCTATACATCATAGACCGGCTACTTCCTGACGGAGACGGAATCACCCTTGTTAAGGAGCTAAAAGAGGCTGACCCTCGGCTTCTTATCATCATGATATCCGTTCGGAAGGAAGAGGCCGACCGGGTGCTTGGACTTTCCCTTGGAGCTGATGATTACCTACCAAAGCCCTTCAACCCAAGGGAGCTTGTGCTCCGTGCAGAAAAGCTTCTTGGTGCAAAAACTTACTTTTCTTCTCAGAGGTTTTTAGTTGTCGGGGATTTTGTCCTTGATACCAAAGGAAAGGAGATTTACTTTCAAGGAAGAAGGCTAAAACTAACACCCTATGAGTTTAAAATAATGGAGCTTTTCCTTAAAAAATCTGGTGAGATAATCCCAAAAGGAGAGCTTGTCAAATTTCTAACCGGAGAAGAAAAAAAGTCTCGCTCCATTGATGTTTTAATACGAAGACTGAGGCAGAAACTTGGGGACTCGGCAAGAAAACCAAAATACATAAAAACCATCTGGGGAGAGGGCTATCGCTTTGAACCTCGCTGAAACCTTTGCCCTTCCCACTTTTAAACAAATACCCTTTGAGGTAATCCTTCACAAACTTATCACACCCTTAGCCTTTGTAGAAACTCTTCTCATATCAGACCAGCAAGATATAAAGCCAAAATTAGTAAAGGCTGAGCTCGCCTTACGAAGGTATCGTCTGCTTTTAGAAACTTTTTTAGCCTTAAAGGAGGAAGACAAACACTCCTCCCTTAGTTTAGTTTTTGAAGGTATAGACCCAAGCTTAACCATAAGCTTGATAAAAGAAAGGTTAAGCCTAAAACAAATAACCTTTGAACTCACAGCCCTTGATAGTGCTTTGACTAAAGGAGAGCTTTTGCTCCTTCTCTTTTTGCTTGAAGAGTTCTTCTGGGTTAGATGTTCTCAAGGGAGTTTAGTTGTTCATGTCTCAAACAGTAATGTATTTTGCGAATTTTTAGGAAAAGAGTTAATAAATATACTACCTGAGAGGGACTTTGAGGGGGCTCTTCTTTTTGAATACCTACAGGCGTTGAGTGTAAATTTTATGGCTAAAAGAAATGAAAAGCATTTGAAGTTCGAGATAATCTTTAAAACGGGTTAAGAAGTATGGATGCAGTAAGGATACTCTATGTCGAGGATGAAAGGGACCTATCTCAGCTTGTTTCTTCTCATCTTAGGGAGCTTGGGTATGAGGTTGACCAAGCCTACAGCTTTTCTCAGGCTCTCCTCCTTTTTCAAGTAAAAAAGGGCTGGGATTTAATTCTTCTTGACCTTTATTTGCCGGATGGGGATGGTCTTGAGCTTCTTAAGTTTTTTAGGCAAACGGAAAGCCTAAAGCGCACCCCCATCATCATCTTGAGCGCGCGGTCAGGTGATATGAACCGGATCAAGGGGCTCGAGCTTGGAGCTGATGACTACCTTGAGAAGCCCTTTAGTTTAGTTGAGCTCTCTCTTAGGATTAAGAAAGTTTTAGCCCGGGCTAAGGGCATAGAGAAACCAAGGGAAGCTTCAATGATGACATACAAACTGGGGGCTCATCAATTGGTCATCGATAAGGTAAAAAGGGAAGTTTTGCTTGACGGAGAATCCCTTTCTTTCTCTCCAATGGAGTTTAAAATACTTCTTGCCCTTGTGGAGAATGAGGGGGCTGCCCTCTCAAGGGATGAGCTTTTAGCTGCCGTTTGGGGAGATGAAGGAGCAGTCTTTGACCGCACCGTTGATGCCTTTATTGCTAAAATCAGAAAAAAGCTCGGACCTTTTAAAGATTGCTTAGAAACCGTCCGAGGCTACGGCTATCGCTTTAAAGTTGAGCCTTCATGACCAAAGCTTTAAAGAGGCTCCTTGAAAGGATAAAGCAAAGGCTCTCTACCCAAAAAATAGTTCCCCCTCAAGCGGTTGACCTGGGTATCTTTTTTGAGGCGCCCATTCCTATATTCATATGCGATGAGAAAGGGAAAGTTTTAGAACAAAACCGCAAGGCTTACTATGTTTTTGGCTATGGCAAGGATAAGTTTATCACAACTTTACTACCTGGCATAAAGCTTAAACCTCATCATCATGGCTTCTCCTCAAGGCCGGACAAACACAGACAGGGGTTTTTTGAATACTATATCCAAGGAAAAAATCCTTTAATCGTTTATGTTATCGATAAGACCGACCTTCAAACCCTCAAAGAGGAGTATCGCTTTGCCATATCCTATCTCTCCCATGAGCTTAAAACTCCGATTGCTGTCGTCCAAACTAAGGCTGAAGCGCTTTTAGAGGAGGTCAAAAAAGGGACTTCGCAAGAAAGACTTACCGAAGGGCTCTCTGAGATAGTGGAGAGGATCATTAATCTCTCAAACCTTGTAAAGAGGCTCTTTCAGATGAGCTCAGTTCTTGTTAAGGAGCTAAAGGTTGAAAAACGCAAAGTCAAAGCCTCAGAGCTTTTGGCAGACCTTCGAACTTTAACAGAAGAGCTTGCCGAGGAAAAGGACATAAAACTAATCTTTGATTTGACGGAGGATTTTATAGTCAAAGTAGACCCGGAGCTCTTTTTGCAAGCCCTCTTTAACCTCGTAGAGAATGCCATAAAGTTTACTCCCGAGGGAAAGAAGGTTTGGATTTCAGCAAGTAAGATTGAGGATAAGATATACTTCCGAGTTGAGGACGAAGGTCCTGGGGTCCCTGAAGAGGAGCTTCCTTTCCTTACCAGACCTTTTTACCGAGCAAGATACCTTGGCAGAGGGCTTGGTCTTGGGCTATTCCTCGTAGAAACCATCGCTATAGCCCATGGAGGAAGGCTAAAGCTTGCTAATGCCCCCCCGCCAAAAACTGGCTTTATCGCTAAAATTGAATTAGACGATTTAGAGGGTCAACCGACATAAATGCTGTAGAACTTCCTTAGGCTGGAAACATATGCGTTCCTAAGACCTAACATTTCTTCATAAACTTGAAATATCCTGTTAAAGCACTCATCAAGAGTAAAATTATTTCTCACCAGCTTGCTTAGTGTCTGTCTTAGTTCATAGTCGAGAAGATTGCTAACATTCAAAACCTTTTCTGCTAAGGCTTGAGGAGTGTGCTCTTTTGCTAAGGCGTCCTTAAGAAGCTGAGTTTCTAAGTCAAGGTCGTAGGCACAAACAGGAAGACCAGAAGCCTGAGCCTCAAGAAAAGAAAAACCAAAGGTTTCAAACTTGCTCGCGCTAACAAAGATGTCTGAGCTTGCGTATAAAACAGCCAACTCCTCCTGAGAAAGATAAGGAATATAAGAAATGTTTTTATACTTCTTTATTGCAGACTTTATCAACCTCTGGAGCGGTCCACTTCCTACCACCAAAAGATAGAACCTCTCAGGGTCGAGGTAAGAGAAGCTTTTAAGCAGATCTTTAATCCCCTTCTCGGGGCTTAGCCTACCTACATATAGCAAAGTATACTTGCCCTCTGGTATACCGTATCTTCTTTTGACTAAAGGAGAATACTTATCGGGATTAAACAAGCTTACATTAATTCCAAGGGGGGTATAAACCACCCTCTCAAGACCACATTCCTTTAATTCCCTAACGCATCTCTGAGAAGGCGCTAAGACCACATCAGCCTTTTTTAAACAATTTTCTACTACAAACATAAAAAACTCTCTTTTAAGGGTAGCTGGGAGGGGGAGAAGCCCTATCTCGCGCTTGGCGTCAGCATGATAAAAAATTGAAAGGAGAAAGCTACCCCTTTTAAGGAAGGGAGCTATGATGTAAGTTCCACCAAGCTCGACGATATCTGGTTTTTCTTTTTCAATTACCTCGTTTATCTCCTTGATAGACCTAAAGTATCTATACCCGCCAATAAGTCTAAAGGAGGGAAGCTCATAAAATTTACTCCTACCAACGGTGTAGGTTCTCCTTTCTTTGCCCGGAATAACTACGACATGCTCAATCAGCTTATCTTCTAACCACTTAATCTTGTTCTGTATATAGGTTTTTATACCTCCGCTACAGTTATGGTAGTAAGCGGTAACGTCCATCAACTTCATTCTTCCTCTCCTTCTTTAAAACCTATTACTTCACATCATGCAACACCTCGTTAAAGATAAAGAGTTTCCTCCCTTTGCTCGGAATAATATTTAAACCTGAAAAAGGACATAATAATTTCCGATTTTTGCCCTCCCATGAGCATGTTTAAGTATTCAAGATAAGTCTTTTCAAGGTCTAAGGACTGAACATAGGAGAGAGAATTTTTAACAAAGGTCTTTCTTAGTTCTTCGTCAAGAAGAAGGACAGAAAGCTTCCCGATGTATTCTTTCAAGTCTTCGGCTAAAAATCCGTTCACCCCATCCTTTATATGCTCGCTTGCTCCTCCTTTCTTGCTTGCAAGAACTGGTAGCCCGCTTGCCATAGCTTCAAGGACGACAAAACCATAGGTTTCAGTTTCTGAAGGGAAGAAAAATATGTCAGAGTTAGCATAAACCTTGGCTAAAGTTTCCCCACTTAGATAGCCCAAAAAAATCACATTTTTTGGACTTTTTCTCTCGACCTCAGCTCTGTAGGGTCCATCTCCCACGATGAGGAAAGTTTCTTCCGGAAAATGCCTTGCAACCTCAACAAAAACATCAAGATTTTTCTCCTTGGATACCCTTCCTACATAGAGGACTACTCTACCCCTTGGAGTAAACCCAAAAGTCCTCTCAAAATAATTTCTTTCTCTTTTATTTGGGTTAAATAGCTCCGTGTCGATACCCCGTCTAAAAATCCTTATCTTTTCTGGTTTTACACCCCGCTCCATCAGAATCCGGGCAAAAGTTTGAGAGGGGACAAACACAGCCTCTGAAAGATTATGATAGATGGACAGAGCTTTATACAAAAATTCCTTTAAGTCCTCGCTTCCCGTGTAAACATAGGCGTAGGATGGAATATCAGTATGAAAGGCTGTTGTTACAGGCAAATAAAAAAGCTTTGCCAAAAGAAAGGCTAAAAGACCGAAAGGACCAGGGGTTGCTACATGCACAGCTGTATAGTCCTTTAGGAGCTCTGCTAGGGATATCACCGAAGGGATCCTCAGCTTAAACTCTTGATAGTAGGGCGTTGAAAACTCAAGGATAGGTTGAAGCACTTTCAAATTTTTTTCTTCATAGTTTATGGCAACCGAACTAGGCCCAACCACTATTACATCTATCGGCAAGTTGAACCTTTCAGCAATTTTTCTAACCGTCTGAGAACTTCTGGCAACGCCGTTTATGTCAAAGTAGGTATCGGTAATGTAGGCAAGACGAAACTCCAGATCAGAGTTTATACCAAGAGACTTAGCTATCATCTTAGCTTGAACCTCGTCCCTCCCTTGCGCAGAAAGAATGACAACAGGGATAAAATGGGCAGCAAGACCGATGAGGGCTAACCCAAGGGCATCAGGAGTAAAAGAATTCCTCAGTTTCTGAAGAGCTATTGAAGGAAGCCTGTTTAAAATCTCTTTAAACAAGGAGTCTCCATTACAATTAATACCGAACCAGCTCTTAAGATAAAAATCGCCTAAGAGAGAATCGTTTCCCTTGAACATACATTCGCAAAGAGGTTCTATCTGAGAGGGGATCTTATTTTTGGTAACCAAGAATTTATAACCGCATACCCCTACGGTGTTTAAAAGGCGCTCATAACCAAGTTTATCCGTCCCTACCTGGGTTCTTCCTTCTTTAATTTCCTTTAAAAATTCTTCTTTGGAGTTGGCCTTAGCCTTAGTCCAGGTTTTTCCCACATAAAGTCCACTATGGTCGTCTGAGCCTGCAGTCCAAGCTATCTCTGGTCTTTCTCTCAAGGCGCACATATTATACTTTTCTTCAAGCTGAGCGATTTTCTCCCAGCCTGAAAAAGCTTTGGCAATTTTTGCCTCAAGTTCAACAAGCCTCTCACCCCTTGAGCCGTTTATCCCTTCCCAGTTATCAAAGAGCAGAACAAACCTTTCCACTAAACTTAAGCTGACTCTTCCACCGTTTACTGGATAGAGGGGATGGGCAAGAGAATGGGCTATGCCCTTGCTTTTAAGGTAGGATACAAATTCATAAACATTATCCCTAAGCTTCATCAAGTCCTCGTGTATATGCTCATCTATTCCGTAAACTAAAACATGGATAGATGTTTTTTCTTCAGGAACAAAAACCGTATACTCTGCGCTGATAAACACCTCAGGATAGTGGGCTATTTCAAGAACCCCACTGATCGTGTCGTGATCAGTTATGGTTATATAGTCCATCCCCCGTTCTTTGAGCTTCTTGTAGATATCCTTTGGTTCCGCAAAGCTTTCAGGACATCCGATGAGTTTAGTAAACCATCCCCCAGGCTTGTTTGACGCCTTGGAATGCAAATGTAGGTCCGCCTTCGCTAAGTAGTTCCTCATAGCTAATCAACCTCCGATGTCTTTTAGCTGAGGTTAAGACCTGTTTCCACATCTTAACCTTCCTTGGGTCTCGAAAGTCCTTTGTGTGTAAAGCAAACCTTACAAGATGCGCCTTTTCTGTGAGCTTGCTCATGATGGGTAATGCTCTTAAACTAAGGTAGGAAAGCAAAAAACGGTTGCTAAAAGTGAGGGCAGGAGACTCAATCTTGACTCCGTTAGAGAGAACCTTTATCGCCCATCTGTAGGCTACTCCCTTAAAACCAAAGGCAGATAGAACCTCCTCAAGCCAGGGGTTTCCTATCCAGGCTGGTGGAACAAAAAAGCTAACATTTCTACTTAGCTTGCCTAAATGATGTATAGCCTCTTCTAATCTCTTTGCCGTCTCTTCTCTATTTAGCGCGTAAAACTCACCCTCATTGTTAGTATAAAGAAATTTGGTTAAAGACACCCTTCCTCTATGGGTCAAACCATGTAGAACTATTTCCTGCCCTTGGTCTATTAAATAGGTAAGAAAGGGTTTGAACTTAGTTATTGGATAATTACCACTAAAGTTAGGGATAAGAAGAAGGGAAAACTTATCAATGCCTAATTCTTTTAAAAATTCGATAGCAGAGTAGGTTTCACTCTCGTAGTAAGGAGAGACATCGTGAAGCTCTACTATCGCTAATCTCATTCTATAAACTAAAATTAAGCATAGCTTGTTAAAGCTTTATGAAGAAATGTTTAACAGCTTGTTAATGCTTAATTCTTTAGAAGTGAATTGATCTCTAAATCTTTAATCCTTAAACGGAGTTCTTCCAAGAAGAGGAAAATATCTATTTTATTTGGGTCGTACTCAATGACGATATTTCCGGTGATGGGGTTGGGTCTGACCTTTTTTATCCCATCTGGCAGCTCAAAATCAGCAAAAAGTCTTTCAGCCAAAAGCTTTAGTTTCTCCACAGATACCCCTTTTATGAGAGGAAGATGGATCTTTATCCTGCCAGGTATTTGATGAACTATCTTATAATCAACCATTCTCTACTTTTATGCTTTAAGCCTTGCTCCACAGGGCTCATCCCTGTGGAGCATTAATTTAATTTGGGGGAGTGAGGAAGCCACTTCCTTTAACTCTCTATTATTTTCCTCAATTATTAACAAATTTTGAAATGAAGAGGTATCCCCCCTCAGGCTTGCTTTTAATAAAACATTTACAATCTTCATTTATTCTATCAGTAAATGCTTGGATAAGAAATTAAATGAGGAGGGTGGGGCATGTATTACCTCCATGCGGTGCCAGGTAGGCTAAAAATTAAAGGCGAAGAGTTTAAAAAAAGAGCTGACTTAAAGGAAAAACTGAGGTCTGAATTAAGTGTATTTGACGGAATAAAGGACATTGAGTACAACCCAAACACAGGTAGCATCATCATCTGGTATGACCAAAAAGCCCTTTCTGCAACCACCATACTTGAACATTTAGAAAGGGTAGGTTTTCTTAACCAAAACAACCTACTTTCTCATGAAGATTACCTCATTCATACCTCTTTAAACTTTGGCAAGAGGATAGGCAAGATGCTTGCCGATAGGTTAGCCGAACCCCTCCTTGGGGGAAGCTCCTTAGTTTTCCTGTTTAAGTTGATTTAATGTTTAAGTTGATTTAAGACAGGGCGGATTTTAGGTCCTCTGCCCTGTCTGTCCTTTCCCATGGTAGGCTCATGTCCATTCTGCCAACCTGTCCAAAGGCAGCAAGCTTCCGGTAAAATCCCCCTTTCATCCTTGAAGGAAGTTCTCTCAGCTTAAAATTCTTAATTATGGCCCCTACCCTAAAATCAAACACCTCCCTAACTAAGCTAAGCAACTTCCTTTCGCTAATCTTAGAAGTTCCAAAGGTTTCTATGTTTATGCTTACAGGCTCCGGTGAACCAATGCTATAGCTAAGTTGAACTTCGCAGGCTCGAGCAATTCCACTTGCCACGATGTTTTTGGCTACATACCGTGCAAAGTATGCTCCAATTCGGTCAACCCTTGAGGGATCCTTTCCGCTTAGAGCAGAATCCATATGCCTGGCAAAGCCGCCATAGGTGTCAACCGTCACTTTACGCCCTGTTAAACCCGAATGAATGCTTGGACCACCAGGGACTATCGGACCTTCAGGATTGACGAAAATCTTTGTAAACTGACCTGGCTTTATCTCCTCATCCTGAAAGGCAGGAATTATCACATACTCCATAATGTCGTCGTAAAGTTTCTTGGGGCTTGGGCCACCCTTGTGAGGTGGCAATCCTTGGCTTGCTAATATGGTAATGGAATGAACCCTTACAGGAGCACCTTTCTTAAACTCCACGCTAACTTGAGTTTTACCATCCGGCTGAAGATAGGGCAGAAGCCCTTGAAGATAAACGGAAGTGAGCCTCCGCGCGAGCTTGTGGGCTAACCATATGGAATGGGGCATATAGGCTGAATTATGGTCGCAGGCAAATCCAAAAACGGTTGCCTGGTCGTGGGCTACAACCCTGTTTAGCTCATCCCCTTCAAGCGTTGATTCATCTATACGCGTTGACCCATCAACAGGAACCTCTTGATAGCTTGTCACAATGCTACAAGTCTTAGCGTTGAAATCCCCCTCAGTATAGCCTACCTCTTTAATGATTTGTCTTGCAATATAGGAAAAATCAACAGGAGCAACGGTGCTAAACTTTACGGCTAAAAATAGCACATTCATGAACACCGCACATTCTGCCCTTATCCGTGCAAGCGGGTCCTTCTGGAGGACTCTATCTACTATAGCATCGCTTATGATATCGCAAAGTTTATCCGGGTGTCCTTCAGTCACCGACTCCGAGGTGAAGATGAAGTCTGCGTTCTTCATGGTTCTCACCCTTATCTTTGGTTTTGCTTTTCTTTAAAGATTGGTTTAACAAGAAGGAGAAAACTGCTCCCCCTAAAGCTACCACAGCATCTCCTATGGTTAGACCTTTTAATCCAAGCAATGACCTTAAAGGAGGAAAAGCTAAAGCTAATCCTTGGAGCATTAAACTTCCAACTATCGTCAAGAAAAGATAGGGATTCTGACCAGAGCCCTTAGAACGACAGGTTAAAGTATGTAAAACCCGAGCTAAAATTAAAGAAGTAGTCGCTAATCCGGTTGCCCGGTTGTTCTGCCCATACCGCAAAAGCCCATAAAGATAAGCCGAAGCACAGCTTCCGCTTAAGATAAGAGACTCAAGGAATATGTCTCTTAGTTCTTCATTGCTAATTATCGGTTCTTTTGGGTCCTTTGGTGGCTTTTTCATCAGGTCTTCTTCAGGTGGCTCGAATGCTAAGGCAAGCGCAGGTGGAGTGTCGGTAACCAAGTTTATCCATAACAGCTGTATAGGACTAAAGGGCTCACCGGCCCCTAACCCCAAGGCTAAGGGTGTAATGATCAGCTCGCTAAGATTACCCGATAACAAGTAATGAACTACTCTATTTATGTTGTAAGAGCTATTTCTACTTAACTCAATTGCCTCTAAAAGCCTCTCTAAATTGTCATCCTCTATAATGACATCAGCAACGCTCCTTGCGACATCTGTCCCCGCCACACCCAAAGATATCCCCACATCTGCAGCCTTCAAAGAAGGTCCATCATTTATCCCATCCCCTATCATGGCCACAGTCTTACCCACCCTTTTTAAAGCCTTAACAATGTAAAGCTTCTGAGCTGGGCTTACTCGCGTAAAGCAATGAACCCTTCTGCTAAGCCCAGATAATACTTCTGGGTCAGCAAGGTCAAGCTTTGAAGAATCAAAGACCTCAATCGGTTCTCCGTGTGAAAGATTAAGCTCCTTGGCTACAGCATACCCTGTTTGAGCCTGGTCTCCTGTGATCATAACTGTTTCTATGCCAGCTTCATGAAGCCTTCTTATGAACTCTTTAGCCCCGGGTCTAATCGGGTCAACTAAAGCAACGAGCCCAAGCCACACAAAATTACAATTCTTTCCTTCATAAAGGTAGTTTTCCAATTCAAAACAGTCGCTGCTCACAGATTCCGCGAAGGCAACCCCAAGCACCCTCAAACCTTGATAAGCTAACTCTTCGTTTACACCAACTAAAGCCTCCTTATCCTCCTCAGAGAGTTCCAAAATTCGGCCATCAACCATCTGATGACTGCAGAGGTTCAAAACCTCCAAAGGACTACCTTTTACGGCGATGTACTTTTTATGTATATCAGAGGGCACGGCATGAACGGTTGCCATGTAAAGGCTTCTGTCTGTCCGGTGTTTCACGAAAAGAAGAGGATATTCTGTTCTCAGTTTTTCGATATCAATGCCGGCTTTATGAGCAAGCTCTAACAGAGCAACCTCTGTTGGGCTGCCCGTAAAAGCTGGCTTCCCATTTTTATACTCTACTATCGCCTCGTTACACAACAAAAGGACCTTTAACAACTCTTTCAACTCAGGCTTTTCTTTTGACTTAAGGTCATCGGGATAAAGCATTTTACCGCCACAGTAGACCCTGTCCACAGACATTTTATTCATCGTAAGGGTTCCTGTCTTATCAAGGCAGATGACCTGAACCTTCCCTAAGGTATCAACAGCGCTGAGCTTCCGAACCAAAATTCCCCGGCTTTTCATCCTTTTTACACCGAGAGCTAAGGTGGTTGTGGCTACGGTCGGCAACCCCTCGGGTATCGCAGCAACCGCAAGAGATACAGCAAGCTTCATCACTCTTAAGAACCCATAACCTCTCAGCAGACCCAAGGCAAAGACTAATCCGCAAAAGCCTCCGCTAATAATGATGAACTTACGACTTAGCTCTTCAAGCTGAACTTCAAAGGGGGCTTTTTCTGCCTCTCCCCCTTTCAAGGATAGCTGAATTTTGCCAAGCTCAGTATGAACACCCGTCGCTACAACTACAGCAAGACCATAGCCAGAAGTTACAAAAGTCCCTGCATACACCATGTTAACCCTATCGGCAAGAGGGACCTCGGTTCCGGGCTCCGCACTTAAAGCATCAGAGGTCTTAACCACTGGAAGGCTCTCGCCAGTTAAGGCGGACTCATCTACGGTTAGATGATGGGATTCCACAACCCTTGCATCCGCAGGAACATACTGACCAGGCTTTAAAATTAGGATATCACCAGGGACAACCTCCTCTGCACCTATTATCCTCTCTTTTCCTTCCCTTAAAACCCTTGCCATGGGTTTTACCAAACTTTTAAGAGAAAATATTAACCTTTCCGACTGATATTCCGTCATGTAACCTATGATGGAGTTGATGAAGACAGCTCCCAATATCGCTATTCCCTCAACAAACCCGCCGGTAGCTATGGAAAAAAGAGATGACAGGGAAAGCAGGATGATGGGCAGAGACTTAAATTGAGATAGAAAGACCTCCCAGCGAGACCTTGGCTCAACATCCGGTATCTGATTGGGTCCATACTGGTTTAGCCTTGCTAAAGCTGACCTTTCATCAAGCCCTGCCCTTGGGTCAACCTGAAAATATTCTAAAACCTGAGATGCAGACATGAAATGCCAAGGCTCCCTTTCCAAGGGAGAAGATGAGCAAAGGTTTGTTTGCTTTTTTAAGCTTGCCTTCTTAAGACTATCCTTAGGACTATTTTCATTGGGTTTGAAGTTTAGGATTAAAAATTCAACCTTAGAGGTAAGCTCTTCAACGGATAAAGCTTCGTCGAAGTAGACCAAGAGGCTTCCGGTTAAAGGATTAGCAGAAACGCTTTTGATAGAAGGTAGGACTGAAAGGCTTTCTTCAAGGTATAAACACAGAGGTTTATTCCGGTATAGAGGCTTACCCTTTAGCCTAACCCGCCCCTTAAGCCGATGAACGACAGTTATCATAAAGACTTATGTTTCTTTCTTCTCTTCCTTTTTCACGGTTGGAAGGGCTGCAGATACTACCTCTTTTACACCACCTACTACGCCAAGGAGTAGCTCCTTGACAGCCTTGACCGCTGTTTTGCCGATGTTTTCTGAAGTTTGTATAGCACCAACTATGACAGCATTGGCAACCTCTTCCACATTACCCCCTATCTCTTTTGTAGCTTCAAGAATTCCTTCTGCCGCGCGCCTTGCTACTAATCCTACATCAGCACCCACTTCGGCTGCACTTTTTACCGCTGCGGAAACAACCTGTTTAGCCACGCTTGTCAAGTCAGTCCCCAACTCACCGGCGGCATAAATAACCCCTTTAGCTACATTCTTAACGCTGATAACTAAACCAGTTCCAACCTCCTCAGCCGCCTGAACTGCGCTCTTTACCACCTGTTCCGCAACCTTAATGCTCTCGGTTGCTACCTCCGAAGAGGTCTTAAGGGTATTGATGAATGTTGTCTTGGCTAAAGCAACTATCTCGTTTTCTACCTCTTGGATGCCCCTTAAACTTTTGATTATCCCTTCTTTAATTACCGAGCCGGCTATGAAGGCGGTCTCTTTCCCGCCCTCAGCAGTTGTTCTCATTACATTGACCAGCCTCTCCTCAACTTTTTCTTCAAGATGGGGTTGAGCCTCTTGATTTTTTTCCATCTCATCCATAGTTTCACCTCCCTTAAAGTTCTTGATGATTTTAAAAAACTATTTCCAAAGATCTTTTACTTTGAAGGTCTAAGCAAAGTTATAGCCGACATCAGCGTAAAATACCAGGGCGGTGAACTCCATTTCCCTTTTCTAATCTCGTTCAAACCCAGAAGAAGAAAAAGGAGGACAAGAAGGGTCCTTAAATCTAACTGATAAGACGAAAACCTCTTAATCTTTTCATCCAATCGGTAAGTTGCCGCTAAGATTGTATCACGAAGAGGTTCCCCCTTTCCATTCTTCCCTATCCTTTTTATCTCAAACCTTTCTTCAAGTCTTTGGACTATTTCTTCTAATTCTCCATCGTACTGAATTAGAACACTACCCGTTAGAGGATTTGCTTTGATGTCCCTTATGTTCGCTATGTTTGAAAGACTTTCCACAAGATTTTGAAAAAAATCTTGGTTTCTCTTTTCTGTAGGAAAGCGAAGACGAAGTCTTCCATTAAGGCTATGGACGACCTCAGCTAAAGGCTTTTCGCTCATTTCTTTCTAGCCTCTTCAAGCTCGGCTTTAGCCTCAGCCACCGTATCTTCAACAAGTTCCGTAGCTTCCGCTACTATCTCTTTCACCTTTTCATACAAAAGCAGACCACTCTTGATGGACGCTTTTAAGAAGGCTCTTGCCGTAACTGCTAGGATCGGAACTACATAAGGAGCAACAACGCTCGTCCCCAACCCTACCGCAAGCCCTAAAAGAACATTCTTTTTTAGTCCATCATCCAATAATCCCATAAACACCTCCTGTATAGTATTAATGTATAAAAAGTAACAATCGTTAACTAATTATACACAAAATGTTAATAAAATTCTTGGTGATATACTTTTTATTAATAAAAACATAAGTAGAAACGAATTTTTTGTCAAGAGGAAAATTGTTGTTTTAATTCCTAATTTGAAATGTCACATTGAAAATAGCGAACAGGCACTCATCCCCACAAAAAATTACGGTAAAAGATTCTCTCTCCCGCTCGCAGTGTCATCTCAAGCAAAACAGGGTCCCCTCTGGAAGACTCCTCATTCTATTCGGGATGATTGGTGAATGTGAAAATGAGAACAAAAGAACAAAAAAAGGGGGGCAAAAGCCCCCCAAGGACCTAGTCGAAAC
>JBMSAU010000025.1:0-3614 GCA_049414625.1 Thermodesulfobacteriaceae bacterium | reverse complement strand
GCAAAAAGCTTCTGAAGAATTCGCTCTTTTTCTTCTTCGGAGAGTTTAGATGGTCTTTTTATCAATCCTTTTTCTTCGTAAACCATGACAATCCTTGGAAAGGGCTCGTTCATGGGGGCTCTCCTTGAGTAAATTTATATTTAAATTTTGATTATACCACGAGCTGTTTTGCTGACAAACTCCTACCGCTACTGCCTCTTATCATCATCCACTTGAAAGCAAGGGGCTCAATCCGCCTGTTACCCAGAAAATCCTGCCCAAGGGCTTCAAATGTCCTACAATGAAATTTTTAAAAATTCTTTTATAATAATGAGCTCAAATTTTACTATAAGGAGTAAGGGCATGCCCAAGGTCTACACCATAA
The DNA here is from genome assembly GCA_049414625.1 of Thermodesulfobacteriaceae bacterium. Taxonomy (GTDB): domain Bacteria; phylum Desulfobacterota; class Thermodesulfobacteria; order Thermodesulfobacteriales; family Thermodesulfobacteriaceae; genus WYEG01. The sequence continues at coordinate 3,250 of JBMSAU010000025.1, read as the reverse complement.
ACGAAATATCATTGATCCTTGGTCAAGCCGTAAAAGAGGTCTTAAAGCTTAACACCGGGAAGGAGGTAAAGCTCTCGCCTACGATCCAAAAGATAGGGAATGTTGCCTTAAGACCTGACATCTCGTCCTTTTTAGACTTTTACGGGGATTACAACGGTCTTATCTGTATGAACTTTAGCAAAGATGCTGCTTTAGAGCTCTGCAGGCTCCACTTTACAACGATGGGGTTTGCCGAGGAGGACCTGCCCAAAGACCCCTTTTCTGATGAGGTTATAAACTTCATCGGAGAGATGACAAATCAGATAGCTGGTAATTTCCGAAAGAAGATGGAAGAAAAGTTCGGACTTTCAGCAAAAAACCCACAGCCTAAAGCCCTGCAGATAAACCATACCATCCAGATGTTCATCGAGTCTGCTCTCAAATCAACCCAGTGCAGAAAGCTTTCCTTTTCAACCCCCGCTCATAATTCCTTTTACGCTGAGCTCTCCCTTGAAAAAACCGAATTTATCTTGATGGAGGAAGTTTTAGCTGAAGAGAAGGAAGAAGAGAGCGTTGATAAGCTTCTTTCTAAATTTTTCTAAACAATGGATGAAAGATTTCTTAAGCCAAAGCTTGTCTTCAGCAGATGCTTTTACGAGAGGACACGCTACGATGGCGGCGAAATAAAAGACGAAATCATCGAAAGGTTAAAGCCTTTCGTCGAACCAATCCTCGTTTGCCCAGAGGTGGAAATCGGGCTTCCTATCCCTCGCCCCAGGGTTCACATAATCCAAGAAACAGGTTCAAAAAGACTTATCCAAGAAGGAACAGGGCTTGACTTGACAGAAAGGATGAGAACTTTTTGTAAGGCCTTCCTTGAGAACCTTCTCCAAGTTGACGGGTTTATCCTCAAGGCGAAGTCGCCATCCTGTGGGCTTGGGCAAGCTAAATTCTACCGCGAAGGAAAGATCGCTGGAAAAACTTACGGATTTTTTGCAGAGGAGGTAAAAAAGCTTTATCCATATCATCCTGCGATAGATGAGGGGAGGCTAAAAGACAGAGACCTAAGGGAACACTTTTTAACCCAGGTCTTTGCTTTGGCTGAGCTTAGGCACTTAATCGCCAACCCTTCCCCAAAAGGCTTAGTTGAATTTCATACCAAACATAAATTCCTCCTTTTAGCGATAAGTCAAAGGGAACTCCAAGATCTTGGACGCCTTGTAGCATTAGGAGATATCTCTTTTGAAGAAAAGCTAAGAAAATACGAGGTGGCTTTCCGTTCTGCTCTTTCTAAAAAAGGCACAAGAAAAACACACTACAACACCCTTCTTCACATAATTGGCTACTTTTCAAAAAACCTTAACCGAGGGGAAAAACTTTACCTGCATCATGTCCTTGAAAAGTTTAAAAAGGGGATCACTCCCCTTTGGTTTGTTAGAGAGTTGATAAAAACTTATGCCCTAAGGTTTGAATTGGAATATCTTCTAAAACAAAGCTATCTATACCCCTTCCCAGAAGAGTTAGATTTTTAAGGAACAACATCGGTCAAAAGGTTTAACCAACCATAGGGATAATATAGAGATTCTTCAGAGAGATTGGTGGCAAAAAGAGCCTCTTTAACCAAGGGTAAAAACTCCTTTGTGATAGAGACAAAATCTTGGGTTAGAAGACAGTATTGTTTTGCCCTCTCGGGGGAGGTTTTTATGAGGATTGGGCATCTACCTCCGCAGAAGAATTCAGCAAAGCAGGCTTTACAGCCTAGCCACTCTCGATAGGATACAATTTGACTTAGCCTTTTCTTAAGCTCATCCGCAGGGGTTTCCTTAGGGTCTCCGTTTATGAAATCGGCAACAATTAGCTCTTCCCCCATGTCCACACAGGGTAAAACCTTACCTGATAGAATATCAAAATTTCTAAGTTTTTTCACTCCACAACCTGTTTGGCCTCGGCGGATCCCCTTTAGACTGAAATAGATTAATTCAGCAAGGGGTAAAAAAGGAAGGATTTCTCCTTTGAAGAGGGCGCAGACAAAGATGTCTAAAAGATGCCTCAAGTCTTCTTGATAAAGCCTTCTAAAAGTTTGTAGGTCGTCTATGGGTTTATCAAGCTCAATTAGATGCCAGAAGAAGAAATCACAAAGCTTAGCTTGATAGAGTTTTAAGAATTCATCAACGCAATCTTTAAGCCTCATTCCTTCTCTTAGAGTTGACCACATGAGGACTTTGGTTTGCGAGGCTTCTTTTTTTAAAATTTGTAAGTTTTTCTCGATCCTTTCTAAGGATGTCCCTTTGCGAAAGCGGTTATGCTGATCCTTTGTTCCGTCAATGGAAACAAAAAGAAAATCGAGTTCTTGAAAGAATTGTGGGTCTTGGAAAACTGCCTTATCTAAGAGCATGCCGTTTGTGTAAAGTATGAACCGAAGCTCTTTGTCCTTATACTTTGTCTTTAGCTCCTTTGCGATTGTTCTAACCTTATCAAAGACCAATAGAGGCTCTCCACCGTAGAAGGAAACAAAGGCTTGGGCTTCGGTTGTTTGCCCAATAAGCCAATCTAAGGCTTTCAAATTAGCTTCAGTGTCTTCTTCCCAAGATTTAGCAAAGCCCTCTCTATCTCCGTAGATCAGACTGTTTAAACAACCTTCATATCTTGCATTACACCTTCCGGTGACGGTAATATGAAAGACCCTTGGGACCCCATCCTGGAGAAAATCGTTCAATGTTATCATTATAACCTCCAAATAACATTTAATAATATTTATGGTAATTGATTTTCACATAATGTCAATATGAGCCTCGGATTAAACTGAGGCTTGAGGCTATTTTAAAAATTTGGGTAAGCCACCATGTGTCACCACGAGGCGTAAGCTGAGGGGTCTCCCTACGGATACCAGCCGGAACGAAGTGAGAGATGCACGGCTTGCGCTCGGCAGGTCAAAGTAGATGGGGTACTTTTTTGAACAGCCTCAGATTAAACTTGACAGATACTTTATGGAATTATAAATTAAGCCTTAACTAACTTTTCCAAACTGAGTTTTGCGAGGAAAAAACATGGATTTTGAGCCGGTCATTGGGCTTGAGGTGCATGTCCAGCTAAAGACAAAAAGCAAGCTCTTCTGTGCTTGTCCCACTAAGTTTGGAGCCCCTCCTAACTCTCAGGTATGCCCAATTTGCACTGGTCAGCCAGGCGTTCTTCCCGTCCTAAACAAAGAAGCCATTCACTATGCCCTAAAGCTTGCCTTGGCAGTTGGGGCAAGGATTAACAGGCTTTCCCT
>JBMSAU010000024.1:0-3077 GCA_049414625.1 Thermodesulfobacteriaceae bacterium | reverse complement strand
ATAAAATTCTTGAGAGAGAACTGACTGCAGAAGAGGCAAGAGCAATATTCCAGAAAATATTGGAAACCGTAGCAGAACGGATTAATACAACCTTACCTTATTCGGTTAATATAGAGAATCTTGAAATCGAAATAAATGAATTATTAAAAAAGAAAATTGATGCTCTTGTCCAGCAAATAATCAGAAACCCGGATATACTTGATGAAATTTATATGAACCTAATTCCACATCAATATAGAAGACAATATGGCCAATTTTTTACACCACCAAAAGTAGCGAAATTTATGGCCAATTGGGTAATATCAGGTGGTGCTCGAAAAATTCTAGACCCTGGCGTTGGAACTGGGGTGTTTTTATCTCAAATATATCGGATGATAGAAGATAAGAAAAATCTATACCTGGCGGGAGTAGATATTGATCCCTTAATGCTTAATTCCACCTTTATTCGTCTCAGATTACTAGGTATGAATGCGGATAACCTTCAATTGATCAAGGAGGATTTTTTACTATGGGATAGTAATGAGCAATTCGATGCAATAATATGCAATCCCCCTTATATTAAATTTCACGGCTTCAATAGAGATGTGATCAAAAAAATTTCAAGCAAGTTTAATGCTCAATTAACACAATTAACAAATATTTATGTGCTGTTCTTCCTGCAAGCTACAAAATTCGTTAAACCACAAGGACGATTAGCGTTTATAACACCAAGCGAATTCCTCTATACCGGTTACGGGCGGGTATTAAAAAAGTTTATCTTAGAAAATTATAAGGTTAAAGCTTTAATACTCGCGGGACTGCAAAAAGAAATATTCGAAAAAGCAATGACCACAGCATTGATTACTTTTCTCGTCAAAGACAAAGCCGAAAGAGACGATAAAGTAAGATTTGTTAATCTAGAAAACAATTTCTACGGGATTCCAGAGAAATTAGAAGAGCTCAAGCCCGTTGCGGAGATCCCACAATACGAATTAAATCCCCAGGAGAAATGGCTTAACTATTTCATCGGAGACGAAGATGTCAGAGAAATAATTGATAAACTAGTTCCACTATCCACCATAGCAACCGTTGATAGAGGCATAGCTACCGGTTGTAATGAATTCTTTACGCTATCCAAGGAAGCTCTCAAAAAATTTTCTATCCCTGAATCATGCGTTAAGCCCGTAATTGCTAAGGCATCTCACGCTACGAAATACGACTTTACATATGAGGACTGGATTGCCTTAGCAAATAGTAACGAGAATGTATATCTCTTGTATTGCTTCAAATACCCACCACCCGAGGAATTAAAACTATATCTCGAGTATGGAATGAAAATGAATGTACACAAAAGGTATATCCCTTCACATAGAAAAGTATGGTACTGGGTTGATAAACGCGAACCTGCTCCAATACTAGCTCTTGTATTTAGCAGGGATAGAATGAGATTTGTATATAATAAAGCTGGAGTTTTAAACCTTACACCATTCCATTGTATATATCCATTCTTCAAAGACGAGTTAAAGCTGAAAGCACTACTCGCATATCTTAATTCAAATATATGCCAAAGAATAGCTACCATCAGAGGGAGAATTTACGGAACAGGGTTAAGGAAGCTCGAACCAAGGGATCTCGAGGAATTACTTGTGATAGACTTGAATAGCTTAGATCAACATGATATATTAAAATTAGCAGGTCTATTCGATAAGCTATGTAAAGCATCAAGAACAGAACCAGAGAAAGAAGTGGAAATTAAACAAGAGATAGATAAATCAATTGAAAAAATATTAAGAAGATTTGGCGGTAAGCGATATAAGCTCTTGAATGAATTCGTTCGTTAGCTTAAACACACCTCCCATAGGCATTCGAATAGCATAAACCTTTCCATCCCATGCTTTAATAGATTTTGCAGTAAGAGTTGGCGATTTTTCAGCTATTAATCCGAGTTTAGCATGGTTTATTCCTATGAAGTGCGTTAGCTTTCCAGTTTTTCGGTCTTTTTCTTTCCTATAATGCTTTACCTTCGTGATTTTTGCTCTTTCGATTATGTTTAGAATTTCATCGAATGATATGTAAAATCCCTTATCGAAAAATATTTGGACATAGTATATAGGTTTCAAACCGCAATATGTATTTCTCCATTTAAGTATCCTTTCAATATCTTCTTCCTTTACAGTAATCGATAGTTCTTTATCTTCTTTTCCCCTCGCTTTTACGTATTCTTCATAGTAATAACTACTGGAACGGACCTCAAATCCTACTAAGGACTTAAAGACTATGTCCCTTATTTCATCCTCCGGTTTTTCACTAATATCAGGAGGGATTGATTTTATATCTATGCCATCTTTTTTAAATATTAAGACATCGGGTCTTTTCCCATACTTACTCATCTCAGTATAAACTCGTGTAACGTAATTTTTCCACGCGTCTTTCTTAGAAATCAATTCTCCATCATACCTGGATTGCCCATACCTAATTGCAAAAAACTGCGTTGTGGAATTTACAGCCTCAATTATTTTTTCTTCGGCCCACATTCCCTGTGCTATGGTACTAAGAAATGCCTCTGACGCTACTGCTGGAGGCCTTGGTAACTTAAGTGGAGGCGTTTCTTTACATGGAAATGGATGCTCTTGGGGCGTTTTAGACCACCTAATTCTGTTAATTGGGGTAATACTTAGCAATACAAATCTGCTATAATCTTAATTCGAGATAAAATATGTTCTATTTTATAGAAAGATCAGGAGTATTTTATTTATACAATTAATCTTCCGCCATTGTTCCAGCCTTCCTGATCGACTGTTTTCAACCTTCTCGACAATTGCCTACTTATAGGAAGAACTGCGATGAATTCGTAGAGTGTTCTAAATGCGTCCTTAGCTCTATCGTGAGAATAGCCCACAAGGCTAGCATGGCCCACGACTGTTCTAAGCACTTTCTTAATTAATGATTTTGGATTTTTAAGCAATAGAGCAACCTTCTACCAGTTCAAGTATGGGAGAGCAATCTCCACGCTTATAAATGAACTGCTACAAGCATTAAGAGGCGAACGCCACACTCTTACGGTTCATTGAGCCCCGGGTTTAACCCTTACCACGAAC
>JBMSAU010000023.1:0-3169 GCA_049414625.1 Thermodesulfobacteriaceae bacterium | reverse complement strand
TCTTGTATTTAACATCACGCTCAAGCAAAATAAATGCACACATTGGTAAATGCTCAGATAATCTTATTGCTACCTTTTCCGCCCCTCCACCTGCAAGGGAATTTATGAGAAAGTATAGCTTTACATCCATTTATCCCCCTACTTTTCAAACTTCTGTTTGATATTCCTTTTTCCTTTTAAAAAATATAAGCTTGCAAAGTGTATCGTATAAAACTACAAATATAAAGCTATAAAAAAAATAAAGAAAGTACATAAAGAAAATATTAACATCAATCATCCATAAAGCAACAGAAGCATAAAATAATGGATAAAATATTATTCCAAAAGTTTTTCCATTTTTGAATGAAATATATAAACGGTTCCCGATAAAACCTAGCACAGTAAAGTACAGTGGCGTAGCTATTCCTATAGATTGATAAATCCCACCAAATAATGTTGCCATGTTGTAAGATGAATTTAAACCAACATTACCAACTGCAGACAGAGATAAGGATGAATATTCCCGAAGATCAAAAAAGACTATATTAGTTAAAGGTATTTTAAAAACAGGTAATATATAAAAAATTTGTGAAATTCCAGCTTCTACATAGTTCAATTTTCCTTCAATTATAAGAGCAAATCGGTTAAAATTTGCGATAGTATACCCTAGTAATCTACCTAAGACTAATTTATCAAAGTTTTCATAACTACCTACACCTACCGATCTTAAAATTTGTACAATGATAAAGATTAAGGCAATTATAATAGACAATTTTGTAATCCTTCTGAATATCGAACCCTTATTGAAATAAGAGTAAATAAGAAACCATCCTAGTAAAAAAATCGTTAGCAGTGGTCTGTTTACGAGAATTATGTTTGAGACTATAAATAAGGCTATAGAAAATAAAATAAACATTTTAAATTTAGAATGTTTACTTTTGCTAATGCGATTTAACTCCGTTTGAAAAGCGTACCATTTGTATAATAACCAAAATTTAATACCTATAATAAAGTTTGGCAGTGCCCCTAATCCAAATGGTATTTTTATCTCTGTACCCAAATAGTCTTTGATTAATTGTCCTTTACCAGAAATAACAATTTCTAATAGATTTAAATAAACAACTTTATAGAAATATACAAAAAACAAAAAAATAGAAAGCAATTGAAGAAAAATAACTATAGCTAAAATAATCCCTAAATAAGAGAAAATTGATAATTTGATCTTCTTTTTGATTAATCTAAAATTAAAAAGAGGCCTATAATTAGAAATAGAAATACCGATATAATAAAAGAATATACATAAGAGCCCAAAAACCAACATCTTAAAATTCAAAAACATATAATTAGGTTCATCAACATAATGCTCATATAGTAAAGGTGGAAAAATGAAAGATATAAATAATAATAATAAAGGAAATAAAGTTGCACCGTATGGAGTTAAAATCCTTGCATTCATTTTACCATTCATCTTCAATTTTCCCTAAGTTTCCTTTATATGCATCTTTTATTGCTCTTATAAGTACTCTTATTAAGCTTATATCCCTGTGAAATAAAAAAACTATCAGCATGTAAACTAAAAGATTTATCCAAAAAACTATTTTATTGTCTACCAAATTGTTTATTTCAAAAAACACCGCGTTTCTAAAGGCATAATAAGACCTTCTTCTGTCTTTCGAAATTTTATCTATCAAAAAATTACCATGAATTCCCCAATAGGGTTCTAAATCATATATTATGCTTTCTAACACTAGGTAAATTTTCCCACCATCCTTTGTTATTCTATAAGTCCATTCAGTATCATCTCCATAAAGATAAAATTTTTCATTTGGGAAACCAATATTGTCAATGAGATTTTTATGAATAAAAAGCCCTCCGTAAGGCGCGGCGGGAATAGTACCATATTTTAAATTAAAGTTATGTACTTTTGTATCTTCAATTTTTTTTAAATTTAATAAACTTCGTAAATACTTAATTGTTTTCATAGGTAAATCCTTTACATGAAATCCAAAAAAACTATTTTTTCTTCCCAAAATTAACTCGGGTTTATTTTTCAAAATAGATTCCACAAGCAAACTCCCGCGGACAGGTCGATAAGACAAGAGTGCAACTTTCTCTTCTTTATTCTCTTCTTCTAATGAATCCCAAAAACCTAATAGAACTTTTAATGCTCCTTCCATTGGTTTATTATCATCATCCAAAAGCCATATAAATTCACAGTCTGGATCGTTATACGCTTCTTCCAATCCTCTTTTGAATCCGCCAGCGGAACCATAATTGTCATCAAGATACAAAACTTTTATCTTTTGATTACCAAGCTCTCTTTCATATTCTCTTAGTTTTTCTTGGCTTTCCGGTTCCGAATTATTATCAACAACGACAACTTTACAAACACCTTCTTTTAATACAGCATCTATAACTTGCTTTAATAAGTGAAATCTGTTTCCATATGTTACAGTTACTACGCAAACCTTAGGTTCCATATCTACCCTCCAAACACTCCATCGTGCTAGCCTGTTTACTGTAGTTTAAAAGTATTATATAAACTTTTGAATATTATAGCGGACATTATACCCAAGGCAAGCAGGAAAAGGAAGAATTTTATCATCATAACAGAGCTAAAAATTTCTGAAACCTTTTCTTTATTCCACCTATAAATAGCTATTTCTCTTGTTGCTGAAAGGTTAAAGCCATAATCAGTTAGTATCATAAAATACCCAATAAAAGCTTGTGAAAAAGCAATAAGTCCAAATTTTTCAGGTCCTAATACTCTAGCAAGATAAGGTAAAGTAATCAAAGGTAATATATAATTTGCAATTTGAAGCACTGATAAAGATAGAAAGTTTTCAATTAACCTTCCTCTTGTGTCAGATTTAAGGAACTTTTCTTTGTATTCTTTTATACCCATTATTCATTTTCTTAGCTCTCTTGTTGATTAATACTCACTCTCCTACTTTTAATAGCTTCTAAAACGAGTGCAACAAATATACCTAAGAACAATCCCGTTATAAACCCTACTGATGTATAAAGCAATGGCTTTGGCCTAACTGGTTTTGAAGATGTCTGAATTTCAGTTAATAGAATTACAAACTCCGGGTTCTGCAACCACCTTAAGATTTGCCCCTTTTCTGTTACTAAGTCAGCATACTTAGAAGGATCATAAATTGTTTTATTGCCCGAGGTAATCTCATGA
>JBMSAU010000022.1:0-2335 GCA_049414625.1 Thermodesulfobacteriaceae bacterium | reverse complement strand
GCCAATTCTTGTAGTGTTAACACTTCTAATTTTTCATCGTTTTTTGGTAAGATACCTTTAAAAGCTTCTGCTATAATGTTTGCAATATCTTCAGACAAATCATTTTTTGAAATTGGTCTTGTTATTACTGTTTTTTGCTTTCTTTGTCTTACATATCCTATGTTTTTTGCATCATAAAAAATTATTTTCTCATCCTTGATTGGATATATCAACTCTTCTATGTTAAAATTTTTTCCATTAATGTGTTCAAGCATATACTCAAACAACTTATTACTTTCATCTAAATCTCTTCTTTTAGCGAAAACTAATACAGTGCGTTGCTGTGCATGAGGTGAAAAGGCGTGTTCTGGCAATCCAACGATTGCAATAATTTGAAAATAACACAAAAATAACAGCCTTGCCTTTAAATAATCTGGACTATCAAAAAGCGACAAAGGAAGAACTACTCCTATTCTTCCCTCGGGATTTAAAAGCTGGAACCATCTTTCGGCAAAAAAACACTCAGAAGCAGTCGTAGTATTACCTCTATACGGAACAAATTCATGCATACGGTATATTCTTTCATAGCTTGTTCTCTGAATTTCTAAACTAAACGGTGGATTAGATATAATGAAATCAAACCCCCTCCCCGGTTTTAGTGATTGGAAAGTGCATCCTGTATTAAATTTTTGAACAGACTCTTCAGTTATATTCGGGAATGGTAAGTTTTCTAAAGGAGCCAAAGCATCTCTTGTATAAATATTAGCTGATCCATCTCCATGAATTGCCATATTCACTTTACATAACTTTGTTGCGGTATCGTTATTATCCATCCCAAAAAGTATCTTTCGAGCATCTTCCTTAATACGTTCAATCGGATAATTCTTGAAAATCAATCTAAGGGCTTCAATTAAAAAGGTTCCTGAACCACAGGAAGGATCGAGAATATATTTTATATCCCCTTCTTCCATATCTCCTCTTACGCTTTCAATATCTAACGCTTTACATACAAATCTGGCTATGTTTGGATGTGTGAAAAATAAACCTCTACTTTGCCTATAAATGGAATGCATGAAATCAAGGAATATATCTCCCATTGAATCTTCGCCCAAAAACCTTAAACTCCTTAATCTAATCCTTTGAAGATATGAAACGAGTTTTAGTAGAATTTCATCCTTATTTGGATGATTGATTATCTCTTTTTGGTTTACAGCTTTTGGGTCCTCACTTAAAAGTTCAATTGACGCATTTTTGAATAATCTATTTATTCTGTTGTAAAAGTCGCTGATGTTTAAAAAATCCTCAGGCTTCACCTGAAACTCAAGCTGATAATCAGGTTTCCCGATAGAAAGAATTTCATCGTAAACCTTAGCCAGCAATACATTTACAATCACATCAAAAGCGTCATTTTCAACAATACCATAATTTCTTAGTTCCTGATGCAATTTTTCTTTAAGCAGTTTTTTAAATTCATTTGAATTTGTGATTTCTATCAGGTCTTCCGATTTCAGAATTTTCACGGCCCTTGAAAAATATCCATCCTTAGGAGGATTTGTATTAGCAAGTGGAGAATTCCTTGCTATTAATTCATTTAGCGAAACTTGGCCAGTCTTTATCATATTTTCTATCTCTGGATAAATGAACCAATAATAACTGAAATTAACTTGTCCCTCATCATATACAACTTCACAGGCTATAAGCACGTAGGGATAGGGTTCATTCGGATCCTTTGCGTATGAATGAGCAATATTATAAAGTTGTCTTTTGAAATAGTTAGTAAACTGACGATCAGAGATTTTATGAAGAGAAGTCTTGAATTCTACAAGTGCTATACATTTCCTACCATTATATACATCCTTGATATCAAACGTCGTATCTAATCTTGTAGAACCAATAGGTGTAGATTTCTCAAGCGTAATTTCGTTAGGTTTTATATTGAAAACTTTCATGATCTGAAGTAGGGCATAGGCCCTTCCTAACTCTCCTAACGTGGCTTGATTGTAGGAGGAAATATCATACTCCTTCCGTTCTTTTAATGAATATATTAATTTGTTATCTTGGATCGTAATTGCCTGACTATTTGCCTCAATGATTTTATTCTTCAGTAGGTTAATAAAATCAATAGTTATATTCTTCAGTAGTTTAATAAAATCTTTAACCTCTTTTTTAACTTCCATGTCCTATTTAACTCCTCCAATTTATTTTACCGTATTTTCCTGTTTTAAAATTATATTAAAATTTTCCCCGAAGATGTCAACTTTTGGCATCTATAGACTGGAGTGGTTGATGGTTAGGACCTGAAGCAGTTCTGATACGCTTAGAAATATGGAGGCACTGCAAGTAATAGAAGAAATAC
>JBMSAU010000021.1:0-2107 GCA_049414625.1 Thermodesulfobacteriaceae bacterium | reverse complement strand
GATGGCAATTGCCTGTGCAATTCTTTGGAATCTCTATATGATTATTCTGCAGAGGCTTTGGCTTTTTGTGATAGTATTGAGAGTGAGAAGGAGGGGATAAAAGGTCTTATAATATTTTTTGAACAGCCCCAAAGGGTTCTTGACAATTCAAGATTTATGGATAATAATATTTAAGTGGTGCGGGCGTAGCTCAGCCTGGAAGAGCGACAGCTTGCCATGCTGTAGGTCGCGGGTTCGAATCCCGTCGCCCGCTCCATAGTTCTTTTAGTTTTCAAGCTTTATTTTTTTATCATTTAATCTTTCTCTCTGATTACAAAATTAAATTATTCTAAACTTTAGTCTACCACCTGTTCTATTGCTTCCCCAGGGATTTTAATAAAAAGTAAAGGAAAATAACCCGTTTGAGGCAAGCGGTTGCTTGCTCATTACAAAAACATTTAGGCATTAGAAGTAATAGAACTACATCCTCTCTTGACCAAATTAAACATTTTTGTTATGTAATATAACTTGATGAAAGAAATTTCCAAAAAGAGAAGAATTAGAAAAATTCTTTCTTTTAAACCTTTTTTAGACAAACTTCTTGAAAGTAGTAGCTTAAAAATTTTAGCATTAGTTCCTTATGAGGAGTTGAAACGGTTTGATGAAAAGGTTGGCGGTTATCTTGGCAGCCACAAGAGAAAGATAAGACCTTGCATTTATTGGAAGACAAAAGAGGAATCTCAAGACTTTTATAAAATTGTCTTTCTAACTTCTTCAAAAGTTACTCCAATTTCTATTGACCTTAGCCGATGCCAAAGCATAAAAAAGAATTGTTCTTGGTTTCATTTTGCCCCTCGTTCTTTCGTAATCTTCTCTCCACAAAGAGCACCAATTTGTTTAACTTTAAAGTCACCTGAACTTCAGCTTAGAAAGTTTATCTATTGTGGAGTTTGTGAAAATTTAGAAACTTTAGATAAACTTTAAAAAAATTTTTAAAGTGCGGAATTATAAAAAGATTATCGAAAAACTTTTATATAATCAAATAAGTTCTGAAGATTATCAAGCCTTTTTAAAGGATCTTAAGCGCATCTTTAAACAAGCTCTCAAAGTCCACTTTAATAGCAACATAGAAAAGCTTTTTCATAAGTATTTCGGACCTGACTATCTTGAGGTTTTAGCTTCCGAACTTATTTTTAAAATTGTTTCCAAAAAAGAAAGTTTTCTTAAGTTATCATTCATAAGTGAAAAATATCTACTAACTACTGCAATACACATAATTTATTTTTATCTTTCTTCAGAATTCAAACTTGTGGAAAAAGAAGTAAATCTTGACGATTTGAGCCCGACCCAAGAAGAGGATAAAGAGAGAGAAATTAGAGTTGAAGCGCTGCTTCCTCCAGTATTTGTGAATTTTCTTGAGGATAGTGCTTTAAATCATCTTGTTTTAAGTTTAAAAGAAAAATTGACCAATAAAGAGTTAGAGACTTTATGTTGGTACGTAAACAAAGCGTACAAACAAAATCCAAAAGAGGTTAAAGCAAGCCCAGATGCCTTATATAAAAGGTGGGAAAGATTGAAGCCGAAGCTTAAGAAAATTTTAGGAGAGGAAGTTTTAGAGGGGACCTCAGCGGATAAATTATTTTATGCGATAAAGTCAGAAATTTGCGAAAAACTTGATTTATTTAAAAGTAGGAAATAAATTTCATTGGAAAAAGGATTTTAAATTAGGCACTAGGTTAAACGATGAAGAAACGAGATAGAATTAAAAAGCAATGGGAATTATATAAATCATTGAGAGGAAAAGAACTTATAGTGTCTCCGGTTTCTCAAAAAATCCCTCCAAAGGTTAATGATTTACGTGAGCTTTGCACTTTTCCTCCTATTTATTTTGCTTTGGCTGAAGAGATTTCTTTTTACCAAGAAAAAATTTTTAAGGCTATTGTCCTAACAGAAGAGATCATTCTTGGTTGGCTAAATTTCAAAACCCCTATTCTAAAACTTCATAGTTTCAAAACGCTATTAGTTGCCCTGCCTTTTTGGGTTTATTTGGATGAAAAATTTTTGCTTACCTATACCTTTAAAAGAGGGACCATAAACGAAGACGACATCTACCGTCTTGAAGACTACG
>JBMSAU010000020.1:0-15030 GCA_049414625.1 Thermodesulfobacteriaceae bacterium | reverse complement strand
GGAAAGTCGCAATCCCTTTTTAAGTAGGGCAGGTTTCGACAAGCCTTGCCTTGCCTCAGGGCTTGCCTTAAAAGGGGTCGCAATCCCTTTTTAAGTAGGGCAGGTTTCGACATTTTCCTTAGCCCCAACCGAGCGTCTACGGGAGCAGTACAAGTCGCAATCCCTTTTTAAGTAGGGCAGGTTTCGACCAAAAAAGAGGGGAGAAGTAATTTTGGTTTTGCCCTATTGTCGCAATCCCTTTTTAAGTAGGGCAGGTTTCGACCCTAAAAGCTCGCAAGCCTTGTAAATTCTGTATTGTGCTTTTATTCACAAGAGAATTTTTCAAAAATTACCCCTTCAGAGGGCTTGCTATTTCAGCCCTCCAGAGCAAGGGAAAGTAACTAAAAATGACTTAATTTGAGGACTAAAATTTAGCCGTTTTTGCCAATTTCCGCTGAAAATGAGTTGCAATTTACTGGTGAATTTCTCTACACTCCAAAGCCTCTCTAAATCAGCCTTCCAAGGGACACCAAAATTGTTTAATTATAGATATATATATCTACACGACCCCTTAACGCGAACGCACTATCCCCGTATTTAAAATCTGACAATTTTTAAAACCTGCCCTGCCCTACCGCTCTATTCAGTTGTCAAAGAGCAAAGGAGTTTAAACCATCTATAGCCTTTAATGATTATTATACACGATTTGTAAAAAGTCAAGAGGGGAAGCGGGACTGTTCAAAAAAGTCACCATACTTTAGGAAGACCCCTCGCTGACGCTCGGGGTGACAGGTAGAAGATGTTCGGGGGGTAATGCTAAAACACGACTCTCAATCTTTCCCACTCTTTGCCGATCTTTCGGATTTCTCCTAATGGGTTTACCTTAAAAATGGCTATGCGAAAGTTTTGCCCCTCTTCTTCAAGAAAAGCCTTTAGAATCTTGTCTTTACTCTCTAAACTTTCAAAAACGCTCCATTGGGCATGCAAACCAAGTTTTTTTAAAGCTTTCCGCACCTTCCGACGGACCTTTTCAGTTTCATAATCGTAAAGAATTATCCTCATTTTTGCTTAACTTAAACCTCAAAGCTTTCTAAATCTGATAGGAAAAGCTTCATAGGCACAAGAAGTTCTTCCTTAAGGGGATTAAATCTCTCTAAAACCCTACTAACCGCTTGTTTCTTGAGCAAATATGATCCTTGTTCTCTAAGAAAATCACCTTTAGAAACCGTCCCATCCTGAAGAAGCTTTGCACAAAACAGTGTAAGCTGGGGTCTTATGATTTCAACGAGGTCTGAGGCAAAGGAGGCATGACTTCCCCTTTTAACATGAAGGAAAGAAATAAAAGGGTCAAAACCTTTGAGTAAAATTAAGCTTAAAGCTAAGTTGTAGCCAAGGGTGTAGACAAAGCTAAGCAGGGTGTTTACTTCATCCTTTGGTGGGTAGTAGGTTCTCTCTTCAAATTTAAAGCCAGTTCCAGAGAGTAATCCTTCAAAGCTTTGAAACATAGCCTTTGATACAGAGCCTTCAACACCAAGAATTTGGTTTAGATCATTTGCTTTTTTTAGAGCTTCTTTAGACTTACTTAGTTCAAGATTAAAAGATGCCTCTACTTCATCACACTTTCTTTGAACAATAAGCCTTGCTATTTCAATCTTTTTAAAGTAGTAAAGAGTAAACTGTTTTATACGTTTGCTGGTTGCTTCGCTTTGAGGTGGCGGAAGAATTAGACCTTTTAGGGTTCCATACTGAGTAAGAAGTAATATAGGAACATTATGCTTCATGCATAAAGAAATTACTTCAGAAGTAAGCTTTGCCTTGCCGAAGACTAAAATACCATCAATATTAGGAAGTGGCAATTCTGATTTTATCTTTGGAGTTTCTATACATAATCTGTCTGATTTTCTACTTATTTCAACGAAATGGCTGTAGACAATAACGGTTTGCTTCATGTATTAAGAATTATATCACAAAAATTTTCCAAGGTTCAAGCGGATATCCTTTAAAAACTTCGGGTTCAGAGACAGGATAGAAGAAAACTCTGTCTGTAGTTTTGTCAACGATTTTAGAAATCTCTTGGTAGAGAAAGTCGATAACCCTTTTTTTAGGATTTGGAAGATAAAAGGCGCTGTAAAGTATGCGGTAGCCAAATCTCTGCAGCATACGAGAGACTTTTAAACGCTTCTTAGGGTCAGAAATATCGTAAACTACAAGGTAATCCATAACTGATTAGGGGTGGCTCCATAGCGGATTAATTTTAAGTATGGAAGTCGAAGTAAGGCTTTTCCGTGTCTACAAAGTAGAAAAGAGATAAAACTTTTAGCTATTATTACAGGATTTTTCATCTTTTCTCCCAAGAGTAAGTCGGCAGTGGATTCAAACACTGTAAAAACGAAGGCTGGAGCAAAGAAAAAATCGTCAAGAAAGTCCTGTCCGTAAGTTTCATCTATAAACTTAGGGAGCTTGGCTGGTAAGCCAAGGTTTGTGAAGAATAAAGCAGTTAGAATAGAACAAGCGATGCTATAGTAGTGATAGTATGCTTCTACAAGGCTTGATACTTGTTGTGCTAAGACAGGAAAGGGCGGGAACTGGTCTATGCTTTGTCCATAAAGTAAAATCTCTCTGTATTTCAGGGCAAAGTAAACAGAAAGATTGAAGTCTTCTTTCCAAATTTTAGGGTTGATTATGTAATGATAGATTAGAAGTTTAACTGGTCGTGAAGGAGGTGGGAAGTTAGAATAACATCTAAGATAATTTTGAGTAGGATATAGCATTATAATTGGAATACCTTGGGGGAGCATGATGTTTTTAGGAAAATTTCTGAAAGAAATTATGCAGGATATGCCATCAAAAGAATCTATGGACTGACCATGGTAGATTAAAATCTTCCCCTGCATTTGAGTTTTAAAACTTTCTAAAATGCAGGCTTATTTTAAAAATATTACCAACTTCTCCTGAGATAGTCAATAATTAGTCAGGCATCCACTCCCCAACATATCCTTTTGAACGATGCAAGTCCTCTCTTCTTTGACAAAAAGAGGAGACCCCTCGCTGACGCTCAAGGTGACAGGACAAAAGCACCAGTTGCTCATCAAAAAGTATGGCGTAGGGGTAGCTTGTTCGGTCTCCCTACACCTTAAATGGGCGAGCAACCGCTCGCCCTCACATATCTTAATTACTTTTTTCAAGCACTTTATTTACTTTAACAGCCATATTTTCACAGGCGTTGGCAAAAGTATCTAAAAAGTAAGTGCCTGATCCTTTTGCAGAAAGAACCTCTTTTTTTCCATTGTAGTAAAGTTCAATTTTGATAGAAGCAATAAATCCAACAGGATTAAATTTCGTTTGATGGGCATCCAATTTTATTCCAACATCAATTGGTTTAATTCGAACTACTTGAGCCTTAGGATTTACATTTTTTAGTTCTTCTTCTTTGATTACAGCATAGCCAGGGATAGCCCCTCTTAATCCTGCAACTAAACAATCTGCAATATTACCTTTAACAATTCTATTTTCAGTCAAAGCAGGAGTGCCTCCAAAATATAAATTTGGTTTTTTTTCAAAATAATAATCTTCAATCACTATCACTTTATCCGCATACTGCAAATTTATAATTTGCCCTATTTCCCAACCGCTTAAATTATAAACAATAGGCTTTGTTTCTACGCATCCACCAAGAGTCAAGATAAATATCACTCCAACCCAAAATTTAATCCCTCTTTTCATTGTTTGTTCCCCCTCCTTTTTCAAGTAGCAATCAAATTAGCAATCACCTTTTTTAACAACCTCGTAATTAATCGAAGATAAACATTCTAAATCAGTCGTAAACAAAGATTAAAAGCTGGCTTTCACCAGCCCGTTTAATCATAACTAAAAGATGTTAACTATCTGCGTGGAAAGCCTGTCAATTATTACCTTTGCTGCCTCTTCTTTGTTAAGGTTTGTTCTCTGGGCTGTAACGGCAATCTTTGTTCTATAAACTTGCCAGTTTGTGCTTACTTCCTGCTTTGTTTGAAGAGTTGTTGCTGTCCCAAGAGTAGCATTGGTAACAATATGCCCTACAACAGGTTTATCTGTCCTCTCCCTGATTTCAACATCTACCACCCCAGCATAGGTTTCTACCTTGATCATTTTCCCTAGGACCGCTCCACCTACCTCACCTACCATAGCACCAAGTATTGCAAGAGCTACTGCACTACTATCACTCCCTCTGCCAAGATAAGCTCCGGCTCCAGCTCCGATTAAACCACCACCTACTCCAAATTCCCGAGCCCCAGTTTGTCTATAGTAATCCATGTAAAGGATGTTTGTTTGGATGATGTAGTTTGCCTCCTCCGGGTCGTTCACAATGATGTAGCCCTTTTTGATAAATTTTTCGGCAAGGGCGTTTTTAAGGACCGTTGGGTCGATCTCCTGCAAATCCGAGGTGTTGGCTACGCTAAGAAAGACCTTTTTGTGCTTAGCTTTTTGAATGGGGTCAAGAAAGATGGTGTCCGTCATTTTCACCTTAACCTGAAGGTCGGCATGCTCAATTGCGGTTGGGATGGTTGCGCACCCCGAAAGGTTTAAGATAAAAGAAACCATCACAAGAAGAGCTAAAAGTTTAACCATCCAACCCCTCTTCATCATGGCACCTCCTTTGAGTGGATTTTTCTCTAATTATTTATAAACAGACTTTGACATAGAATCCTGACATAAGTTGACAACTAAGCTTTACTGCTCAATAAAATTTCTTCAATTCTACTTAAAACCTCGCGCCCATACTTTACAAAAACTCGGGCTTCCTGCCTTCTAACATAAACGCAATTTCTTTCAAACCCGCAATGAGCAATAAAATTCCGAGGCTTTATCTCATCGCTCTCTCCTTTGATTAATTTTCGTAGGGGAACATAATACTCGGGAATATTATTTTTTATTTCTTCCTTTTCAAAGGTGTTGCTAAATTCATGAGAAAAATACTCACGGTTTTGCTGTAGTTCAAAACAATTATAAAAGCTTTGCTTTTCATCTTTAAAATTTCGAGCAAGCTCTCCTATTTCTACCTCTTCTTTTTTAAAAATATCATAATTTTTTAATACTTTTACCATCCCTTTGTAAATAGATAGCATAAGAAAAGCTTTACGAAATAGGTCAAATCTTAAGCCAGGAGTTGATTGGTAGTTAGAGTAAAGCCTTTGAGTAACAAAGTTTATTAGCTCAACGATACCTTTATCTATTTCCTCTTCTTGATGATATTCCCATGTATAAAGGACAAGAGGACAGTTATTCTTTATTGCAGAATAAAAGAAATAACCATAAGAAAAGAGTTCGTTGAGTTGCCTCTTGAATGGTCGTAATTCCTTATCATCGCCGATAAGGTCTTTTGCAAATTTAGAATAAGCATTATCTAATCTATTTTGAGTAGGCTTTTCAGGAAAACTGAAGAAAGTCTTTACTTCTAAACAAAAATCTTTATGAACCTGAAATGTTCTATCATAAGGTTGCACAATCGGGTCTGAAAATGTTATAAAAACCTTTAGTCCATTCTCTTTTAAATTAAAGTTCTGAAGTTTATAAAATGTTAAAAATAATCTTCCAGCTTCAAGTAGTGCTGATGTATATATATTATGACCACTTGAGATATCAAGATAGAGTTCAGAAAAGGGCTCATCTTGATACCGCTTAACCATATCAATAAAAATTTCAAGAATTAGTTCTTCTAAAGTTGAAGAAAATTTTACACCTTCATACTGTCCTATGCTATGAATTACTATAAATCCATTTGCCTCTTTAGAATGCGGATGTTTCTCAAAATATGGATAAGGATTTGATAGATAGTTAGAAAGTTCGTTTTTATTGTTTAAAATACTTTCAATTGCCAGTTTAAAGTTTTCTGGAATGTTTTCAATTTGAAGAGCATTTCTGTTTAAAAGTAAGCTAACGGGATAGATAAGAATAACCTTAGATGCTTGTTTATTTTCAAGAAAGCTTTGGCGAAGAGCAAATGAACTAAGCAAAGCTTCGTATACTTTTCCATGAACTTCAAATTTAATGGGATTAAAGGCGCCTCTCTCAAGCCTTCCGATTTGGTAAATTAGCTTCATCGAGGGTCTCCTTATACTTCAACGATTTCATACTTTCCCAGACCAAAAGAAGTGTTTTTACCGCAATGTAATATTTCACCAGCTTTTAATAAAGGGAAAAAAGGTTCAATTGGTCCTTCAAAAGAAATCTTACCTATTAATCCTCCCAACTTCATTCTTTTTTCTTGTCTATAAGAAAATCGTTCCCAATCATACCATTTAAGATTATTTTCTACTACCTTTACCTTCTCAGCAAGCTCAATTAATGCCTTAGCTGGTATTTCTGGTAGTTTCTCCGAAACATGGTAATAGTATAATACTGTTAGCCTTCTTAATAATGAACGAACAATATGGTGAAATTCCAATTTTCGAACAAGCTTTTTATTATGAATTAATCTTAGAGGCGTATGAATGTTTATTAATACATTAGATGATTTCTGATCATGTAAAACATCTTTAGTTAGTGGAAAATTTACACTTAATCTTAAAATATCCGTAGACGAAATATCTTTAATGATAAATTTTCTATTCTCTTTTCCGATGCCATGCTCACCTGCTAACTCAACTGCAAGTATGAAATATGGTTCATAAGATACAGCTTTTCCTATCAAGACTATTTTTAACAAAAAGGTTTCCCCTGATTTATAGATATTTTGGTTATCTAAAGGGGGTTCAATCACAAATGGATGCGGTATAGAAGGATATTTGTGAAGATTGAAAGGCAGTTTTTTATGGGGATCAGGAATTGTCTCAAAGATGTAAGCATAATAGCAGTTTTTGTAGATTGGACATTGATGGCAATCTTTATAGCTTTTTAAAACACACAGGGCTTGTCTTAAGGTTCTCCCTATTACTCCTCTGAAAGAGGAACCTTTGAATGAGGGTAAGTGTAGTTCATCAATTGGTTCGCAGGTAATATTTATTATTTTGTATGGTATTTCAAGCTCAGTCATACTTCACATGATTTTTTCAAACCTTAAGAGCGCCCAACCAAATGGCATGGCTTGAGAAATATTTTTCTTTTGCTCACTGGCAAGCCAAATTGTAGTCGGAGAAGCTTGATATTCAGTTCTATTTCCCTCTCTTCTTATTAAGATTTTTCTTATTTTATCTATAGTCATAGCTTCTGCACCGGAATGTTTTCCAAGCTTGATGAGAATAACCTTTCTTTCTTTAATATCCATCTTATGAGACTCGTGTAGACCGAAAATCTTAAAACCAATGTTTTTAGCCAAATCGTATTCATTTTTAAGTATCTCCCTGAAGTGTCCCCATACTCCTTCTATCAAATTAGACATTTCAATCTTCACTGGATTTCGTTTCAAATTTTCTGTTTCTGCTTTTATTTCTAAAATACCTTCAAACTTTGCCCCAGGCGGTATAACTTCTATAGGCAAGGTAAGTCTGCCCCTTGTCTCTCCTTTTTGTTTGCTTACATTTACTTGGTATAATATTTTAGTTTCAATAGGGAAAATAGGGTTTAAATCAGAAATCTTTAAAGCGCCAAAAGGGTCCTCCGAAGGACGAGAATAATTTAGTAATTCTTTTTCTAAAGTTTCTATTATTTCATTTATTTCTCTCCTTCTCGTTTGCAGATTAATATTATTAACTCTTTCAATAATTTCTCTTATTGAAGGGTTGTTTTCGTTTTTCTTTAACAAAAACTCTAAATATCCTGTTCTCAAAGCCCCCTTGAGAGAGCTTCCTGGGATAATAGGTTGTTCGGTTAAGGGATTAAAGTAGGTCCTTGGAATTTCAAAGTTGTTAAAATTTTGAAGTATCTCATCTGAAGTTAATCTCAAGACCTCATCATATCTTTTTGCAAGCTCATAAGGTATTTCGTATTTTTTTATATTAGTAAGCTTTTTTATCTTATCTTTTAAGCGATAAGCATAGAATTTATATAGATCAACCAATGCTGAGGGGTCCTTTTTATTCGAAATTCTATCAAGTTCATTCTTTTCTTCTAAAGAAAGAGCTCCTAATAGGTCAAAAAGTGAAAATTTAATTAGTTTTCTCTCTTCGCTATCTATTACAAACTCAACGGGTGATAAAACTTCATCGCATCCGATATGAATAGGGCTTAAAGTTTCAATGGTTATTTTGTATCTTATCATAACTTACCTCCACTGGTATAACCAGAGAATAACCTTGATGCACTGCCTTTTCCATAATTGAAGACACCCCTAAAATTGCCCTGCCTACATAAATTCTTTTTTCAAACCTTTTTGGGATTAAAATTGCTCCTTCATCAGCCATGAGGACTGGAGATTTAAAGGGGTTGGGAGATGCGCTTAAGACATCTCCATGACGACCAAACCGAATAAAAGGTTCGTAAAAAATTTCAGCATAATTACCGCTTTTGTCAGGAACGACAGGTGATAGAGCGTAGTAAGCATTTTCTGTTTGTCTAATGTTAGCATAGAAGTTAATTTCCTCATAGCTTAATACCTCGAATTTGCCCCATCCTGCAGTAGCATCCCTTCCATATCCAAATTTTCCTATCCGCTTTAACGCTTCAATAATTCCTTCAATAGGTATGTCCTCTCTAACTCCGATAAAAAGAACAAGCTTAGTTATATACCAAAGCTTAGGAACTACAAAGGGAGCAAATCCTCCTCTACTCGTAGTTCCTAAAAGTCTGTGTATAGTGCATCTAACTTGCTCATCTTTTACTAAGATTATATCATCTGATGACAAGTATTCTATTTGATTTAATGGGGGTAATGGTGGCTTGTATACAAAATATTCTTTTGCTTTTAATTCTTTTCTTTTTTGGACCAACTCTTCCTCAGGTAAGCTAAATAAAAAGTGTAAAGGCAACGATGGCTTTTTAAGGTAGATTTGAGATTCTTCTTTATTGTTTTTATTATCTATATATGGATAGGCTGAAGAAACTATACAAAAAGGATTTGTTATATAATCATTAAGTAAAGTTTCTAAATCTTTACCTAGTAAATCTTTATCGTAATAAATTTGCCAGCATATATGTCCGAATAAGGTATCACCTTTTAACGGGGTCCCGAAACCGGTTAGAGGTTTTATGACAATTTGATAGGTTTTCAATTTAATCCTCCTCTGTTCTACACTTTATCTTTAAAAAGAACAAGGTTTTCAAACTTTTGGTTGATCTTTTCGTCATCAAAATGAAACTTTATTCTTCCATAACCTCTTGAACCACAACCTCCCAAATAATCAAGCTCAAGAAGCTTCATACCCTTGAGAAGGATATCAAGTAGGTCTTCATCTTCAGGAGTATAGATTTTTAAAGTAATTCGAAAATTAAATTCAGCTCCTGCTGGCACTCTTTCTGTAAAACGAGGGTGTTCAGCAGTTCCTGTTATTCTGTTGATACGATTTTCTGCCTTTATTTCGGTAAAGGGTAACCTTTCTCTTTCTAATTTACCTCTAAACTCTTCAGTAAAGAAACAATCAGAAAACGCCACCCTCGTTGGACCAATTTCTTCTAAAACTTCGCTTCCACTACCAGAAAGACCAAAAAGTTTTAAAATGGTTTTGGCGTTATTTTTAACATCCTCAGAGATATTATTTTCCTTCAAAAGTTTATATGAAGTTATTCCTCCGCTACTACGATCTACTCCATAAGAAAATCCGGGTAAGCCAAAATAGTACTCAAGTAAACTTCTAATTTTTCCTTTAAGACTTGATCCAGGAATGTATGGTTCATTGGTATAAGGATGTTTTATAACTAAATTATCAACTCCTCCAATGTGCATTTCTGTATTACCTGATCCAATGCGTAAACCAGTCAAAAGTTTGATCTTGCCTGTAATTTCGTAAATCTTTTGAAGTTTCAGTGCTATCATTTCTTCACCCTCCTCCTTCTAATTAGTTATTATATACTTTTTTAATCACTTGGTCTATGAAAACGGTAATACCCCATGAAAGCCTCAAAGAAGTTCTTGAAAACTTCAAAGTCTTCCCAGTCTTCAATTTGGTTTAAACATCTTTCTATCATCTCTTTAAAATCCTCATCAATATGTCCTCTCCCTAAAGAATAAAATACTTTAGCTCGTATCAATTTTATATAAGGTAAAAATTGATTGAAATTTTCTTTAGGTTTATTCTTTAAATTATCGTAAAAAAGTAATACTTCATCATAAAACTTGCGTATTTGCGATCGTTTATTTACACCTTGCTTATTGTGTCTTCGTGGTTCAGGATAACCGCTTATTTTTTCAGAATAAATGTATGCAATTTCTGAAAATAAATCAGGATTTACTAATCTTTTTTCTTTATCTAACCAAAATTTTATTTCTGGTAGGTTTGAGGTTCTGTTCTGTAGTTGAGTTGAACGTTGACCTGTACCTTGTTGAAACCTTCCATCATTCCTAATCTGTCCTTGCATCATCTTTTACCCTCCTTGTAGAGTATAGGATTTGCCAAAGAGGGAGCCTAAAAGCTTCCCCATAATTTTCTAAAGCATCTTTAATTTCTCTCAAAAAATTTTCCAATTCCTTTTGTCTAATTCCTTTATCTAACCTTCTTTTTTTATCAAAATTTCTTACCGTGAAATAATAAAGTAAACTTCTCCACAAAAGACATTTTAACTCACTGAAAGGAATACCTTTTATTGATCTACTGATAGCTACACTTATTAATCTCTTTTCCTTAGCTACCATTTCAATTATTTCGTTCAACTTAAATAAAAAACCCTTACTTAGAATTTCCTCTTCTTCGCTACATAAAGAAATAAGCTTTGTTTTCCACTGTTCTAATGTGGGGATGTTATCCCATACAATGTCAGTTTTAAAAATAAATAATCTGTTTCTTCCTGCCTTTTTTGCTTTAGAAAGAAGATATTCTGTTCTCTCTGCAAGTTCAATTACTGGAATGTTTGGTTTAGTAAGTAAATACCCAGCTGATAAAGTAATATCTTTGTTGCAGCAAACATACTTTTCAAAATCTTGTCTAACTTTTAAAATAAAATTGTAACTTTCCTCCCAAGGTCCAACAACGAACAAATCATCTCCTCCACAAAAGACATTATAAATGTTCTTAAATTTTGTCTGACAGAGATAGGGTAAATAAGACGCAAAAAATAGATTTAACATCCGAGAAAGAGCTAAATATCTGGTAAAAGTTCTCTTGCTTGGGCGTAAACCTTTAAGAAAAATACTTCCAAGATTATCCACATCTGCTTTGATAACGCCCAGTGCCTCAATGCCAATAGTTTCTCCATTCTTTTTCTTTAAAGATAAGTTGGCAAGTTCTTCAAAGCTGAGTGGTATTTTGCTCTCATTGTCTACAACTAAAGGAACATAGGCATTTATAAACTTTTTTGCGAAAATAACTCTTTTCCCTTCGTCACTACTTGCAGGTAAAGCTATATCCCATATTGTAACTAAATTTTTATTAACTAATTCTTTTTTGCATACTGAACCTTTGTCTTCAAACTTAGCATAATATTTGTTTAATATAGGGACAGTATTAACAAATCCCGTATTTGTTTCTCTATTTTCTATTTCATAAATTAAAATAAACTTATTTTTAACTAATGCTTCACCAATTCTCTTCTGATCTCTACAAATATAACAAACAGGGATTTCTTCCTTTTCATTTTCTCTTTCAAATATTTCATTTATTTCTGCAGGTCTTTTACCACATAACTTACAAACTCCAAGTTTAGAGAATTTCGATAAATAATCCTCTATAACTCCGCCATATTGAAAAAGGTCAAATTTTTGATACTTTTTTTCCTCTGACTTTTTACCTAATCTTCTTAATAATTGGCTATATCCCTCTTCATTTAAGAAATCATTTGGTTTAGCTTCGATATATGTTAATCCAATGGAAGTTTCACCATAATAATATTGATAAAGCCAATCGTTTATCTCGTTTTCAATATCCCTAAGTTTCTCTTTAACCTTGCTTAAATTAGGAGCAATAATCAAAAATTTACCAGCTGCTGAATATAACAGATTTACAAAAGGTAAACCTAATTGTCTCATGATATAATCTGCCACAAGCTCTGAATACATTGAAACCATAAAGGAGCGCCCACGGAGGATTTTAGCAGCCCATTTCCTCGTTTCACCTCCACTTGCGAAAATAAATTTTTGAATTCCGTAGAAGTTTCCTTCTATGAATAAAAATTTGCTTTCATCAAGCTTTTTTATAGATTGTTCAGTCAAACTATCCGTATTTTTGTGATATAAATACAAAGTAGAAGCTAAGCTTGCTGTAAAATAGGAATGATCGTAGAGAGAAATATCGCTCAAAATCTTAACAAATGAATAAGTTGTCCCAGATCCAACTGTTGCTGAAGGAATAAATATGAAATATTTCAACATCAATGTATTCAATGTTTCTAACCAAATATCCGGCCTTTCTTTTAGAGTTGAAATTTCTTTAAACGATTCTATGAAACTGAGCCATATTTCATAATATTTTTCTTGAGTAGCAAGTCCATTTGTCCGTTCAACTGGAAAGATGCTTTCAGGCGATAATACATCAAGTTTGTATGCAAATCGATAATTTTCTATTTTATCTTTCTTCCAAGTATCATTTAGACTAAGATCCTCAAAGATAGTTAAAAGTGGGATATTAGCGGAAGTTTCGCCTTTTTCAAATTTAATTTCTTCATCTAAGTTCCTTCTTTCAAATCCGCTACTCAATCTATCAGCCTCATGAATTATCAATTCCCAAGGTGTTTCAGGTTTATGATGTTTTGCGCATAAATTTATCAAGGAATATTCAGCCTTTTCTTCTTGTAGAAAGAAGCTTGGAATGTAATCTTTAAAATCTTCGATAAATTTAGCAGTATAAAGAACATGTTTATGTGTGTAATGCCCATTAATAAAAGGTTGATAAATGTCGCAGTTATCTCTTATATACTCTTCTGGTAGTTGTTGCCCTGTTCTTTGATAGACCTTTCCTATGTCATGAAGCAGGGCTGATAAAACAATCTTTTGCAAAATTATGTCGTCCATGAGTCTAATCCTCTTAAGGTCTCATTTTTACCTCTCTTAATATATCTTAAATAGTTTTCTCCCCTAATTTCTGACACCCCCTTCCCTAATTTTTCTTAAAAATCTAAATTCTAAAACTGGTTGATAGGACGAGCCCTCTTTTTGAAAATTGTAAATCCAGCCGTCGACATAATGACCAAAGGCTAAACCTACCATAAAAGCAATTGGAATGGGGCAAGAAAAGAAAAAGTGATAGGTCTTCATTGAATATTGCGACCGAACATCTTGGATAGCGCTAGCACACTCTTTGGCAGCTTCAGAAAAGCTCTCAATTGGGATATTCCCTTTTTCTTTAGCTTCTAAGACTAAAAAAGAAGGATTGTTGAGATGGGAAAAGGCATAGGCTTTTACATCCGCAACCGCCTCGTGATGCCCAAAGTTAAGCAAAATCACTAAATCTTCTCCATTATGTTCAAAAAACGTACTAATATGATTATAATGAGATTTTCTTTCTTTCAAGTATCTTGGTTCATATATAGGAATAGTATGGTATTTTGTCTCCCCTTCCTTAGGTTGATAGTGGTAAAAGACGAAAGGATAGAAGTGGGAATAGAGCACGCCAAGAGCAAAGCTTAAAGCCACAGCACCTCTCATGCCTATGTGAAAAATCTTATTTCCGGGGAGCGTAGTAACAATTTTATAATAACGAGTATAAAAATCTTGACAAACTTTCTTCCAATCTTCCTCGGTCTTTAATTGTCCGGTTAACTGATAAAAAGTGTCTTCTTGCAAGCCATAGAACAACTCAAGCCCTTTAAGGATCTCAAAGTCTTCGAAAGTTTTCTCTCCGATGAAGGCTCTTAAAAAGTTTGGAAATTCCTCGTAGCCTGCGTTTGTGATGTAAAAGGGTATGTCCCATTTATCTTTTTCTAAATAAGCTTTAATGGTGTTAAATCGTTTTACCTGAAGAGGAGTGATAAGCCTTAAGCCCTGTGATTTGGCAAACTCTATTTTTTCTTTTATATGGTCAACCTCTAAAATATCTCCTCTAGTGTTTAAGGCTCCTGTAAATCTTAAATCCTCTGGTATATTCTCAATGCTTAACGCACAGGCAAGAGGGAGCATAAAGCTCTTTCCAGAGATGTAGGTATCAAAGAACACAGCAAAGTTTTTATTTGAAAGCTTTTTAACAATAGTTAAGGAATTTTTAAGCTCAGGCAAGTTTGTTATGATTTTAGAAGTATTAGGTATTACTAATCCTTTAGCAAAATCCGCTTTGTCTCTATCTACGACGATTACTTCAAAAATCTTCCCTTTTCCTTTAACAATCAGGTCGGCATCTTCAACAGGTTTAATCTTTAAATGCTTCACTAAAAGCCGGGGGCTAAAACTATCTTTCAACCTTTCACGAATATAATTGATTAGAGTAAACTGGACTTTAGGAGAAAATAAATTCCATCTCATTAAAAGCTCTTCAATATGTTCATCAAGCAAACCCTGCTCAAGGAAGGTGAGTATATGATTCTCATCAAACTCTTCAAACCGAAACCTCAACATCTATAGCCTCCAGCCAAAAAGTGTAATCCGGAAGTTCAGGAAGGTTTGTAAATTCAAGCTTGATCGTTTCTAATGGACCTTCAAATATAACTTTGTTTTCTACTTTTATGGTTATTTTCTGCCCCAAGTAATCTTGCGGAAGATAGAGGGTGAGCTTTGATCCCTCAGGGATCTTTTCAACTATGGCAAAGAAGTTTTTACCTTTATGCACATTTTTAGATGAAGCTGCTTTGGCATAGGCAAAGTGAGAATTTTCGTAATAGTTTTTTAAATCATCTGAGATAGTAAAGACCGACGGAACAAATTGATACTCTTCGAGCTTTTCGAGGTAAGTAAATATAGATTCTGTATTGTAGGGGGCTAGAAGCTGCATCAGAAAGCGAATGTATTCACCACGGATGTCGTAAGGGATTTGGGCGCGCTTCGCGTAGTCTTCAAGAAGGTGGATGTCGTCCTCGTTTAGGGTTCCTCGTTTAAAAGTATAGGTAAGTAAAAATTTTTCA
>JBMSAU010000019.1:0-6849 GCA_049414625.1 Thermodesulfobacteriaceae bacterium | reverse complement strand
CACCTACAAAAGCCACCATAGCCATAGCCTCATCCGACATTACATAGAGAGGGCTTAGCCGTGAAACCATAAACACTCCAGCAGTTACCATGGTTGCCGCGTGGATCAAAGCGGAAACTGGAGTTGGACCCTCCATCGCATCTGGTAACCAAACATGGAGCGGAAATTGAGCACTCTTTCCCATGGCGCCACAGAAGAGAAGAAAAGCTATCAAGAAAGGCACAGACACCTCGTAACCCAGAATCTCTATATAGGCATTCTCTATAGCTGGAAGTCTTTCAAAAATTTCAGTGTAATAAAGCGTCCCTAAGTAGTAAAAGATCATAAATATGCCAAGGGCAAAGCCAAAATCACCAACACGGTTTACTACAAAAGCTTTAATTGCTGCGTTTGCTGCGCTTTTTTTCTCATACCAAAAACCGATTAGCAAATAAGAACAAAGACCAACGAGCTCCCAACCAAGGAATAGCTGAGCCAAGTTGTTTCCAAGAACAAGCATCAACATGCTGAAGGTAAAGAGGGATATGTATGAGAAATACCTGTAATATCCTGGGTCACCATGCATGTAGCCAATTGAGTAAACATGAATAAGGAAAGATAAAGAAGTCACCATTGCACACATCGTGGCAGAGAGCGGATCAACTTGAAAGCCAATACCGACTCTTAAGGAGTCGGCAACAATCCAGCTGTATAAATCAAAATTATAGGTCTTACCTTGTATTACATCATACAAAACAAACAGCGATAAAATAAAGCTTCCGAACAACGAAATAACTGGCAAAACATGAGCTTTATCCTTAAAATATCTTTTACCGAAAATCAAGGTGACCAAGCTTGCGATCAGAGGAAGAGCTGGAATTAAAACTACGGTTACATTCATCATTAACCCCTAAAAAGATTGATCTCTTCGGTGTAAACTTTCTTAAGTTTCCTATAAAGAGCTACCGCTAAGGTTAACCCAACAGCAGCTTCTGCAGCTGCTATGGCTATTATAAAGAATACTAATATGTAGCCTGTTGCATCCTGCCTAAAATAGCTTATACTGGCAAAAAGGATGATCAAAGCGTTTAACATGATCTCAACGCAAGCAAGCAAAATAATAATGTTTCTTCTAAAAACAAAGCCAAAAAGCCCGATAAAGAAAAGAATTAAAGATAAATAAATATAAGAATTCAAATCAACCAACTCTTTCCTCCTTAACTTTTCTTAATAAAAATACAGTGCCAAACACAACAACAAGCAAAATAACTCCTATCAACTCAAACTGAAAAAGATACTCAGTATAAAGATAACGAGCCATCATCTTTAACGCCTGAGATGAGGTTGGGTCTATAGGTAAAAGTGGTCTCAAACCTATATTCATACTAAAAATTAAAGCAAAATACTTTACAAAAAGGAAGGCAAAAAGGATTAAAAATATCAGACCTAAGGAAAAGAGTCTTACAAAAACTCTAAAACGTGTTTCTTTCTGTAAGTTTATAAGATAAACAACAAAAAGAAACAGTACTACTACTGCTCCTGCATAGACGATAATCTGAATTGCGCTTAAAAATTCCGAACCAAGCAAATAGAGCATAAAAGCCTGATGAACAACAAGCACAAGCAAAGAAAGAACTGCATGAACAGGATTTCTACTAAGCACTGTAAACAAAGCTGAAAGGATCATGGCAAAGCCTAAATAGTAAAAGGCTAAATCTTGAGCACTCATTTCTACACTCCGGTAAAGTTCCTCTTTCTTGCAGGTAAAAACTTTTCAGGTATACCCCTTGGTTTCCAGAAGGGGTTTAGATATGGTCTCTTAGCCTTAGCGATGAATTCATCCCAATTGGCAAGGAGCTTCTCTTTGTTAAAGAAAAGTTCATCCCGAGTAAAACCAACATACTCAAAAAACTCGGTTAGCACTATAGCGTTAACTGGGCAAACCTCCTCGCAGTATCCGCAGTAAACGCATCTTAAAGCCTCAATTTCATACTTCACAACCCTTCTCTTATTCGTCTCCTTATCTACTTCATACTCAACCCTTATGCACTGAGAGGGGCAAACTCGAACACACCTCATGCAGGCAATGCAAAGGGTATCTCCGGTATTTGGGTCCCGAACAAGGGCATGCCTTCCTCTAAAACCCGGAGCTGGAATAACCTTGTCCTTCTCCGGATACTGAATGGTTACAAATCTTTCAAAAAGCATCTTCTTCAGCGTAAGAAACAACCCCTTCCAAATTTCTATTAGCAATATCTTTTGTAAAAGGTTCATCGCTAAAACTCCATTCTCCTCTATAGGTATAGCTTCAAAAAGGCGGTAACAAAAAGGTTAGCTAAGGCAAGGGGGATCAACACTTTCCATCCAAGCCCCATAAGCTGGTCATACCTATACCTAGGAAGCGTTGCCCTAACCCAAATGTAGAAGAAAAGTAAAACATAAAGCTTTAGAAGAAACCAAATAAAAGGAAGTCCCGGAACCTCAAAAGGACCAGCATACCCCCCAAGGAAACAGGTCACCGCAAGGGCGCTCATCACAACCATCCCAAAATATTCGGCAAGATAAAAAAGGGCAAACCTTATTCCGCTATACTCCACAAAATAACCCGCTACAAGCTCGGTCTCAGCCTCTGGTAAATCAAAAGGGACACGGTTTGTCTCGGCTAGGGCGCAAACCATGAACACAAAAAAGGCAATGACCTGAGGGATTAAGTATACTTTGAAGGGAGAGGCAACTTGAGCCTTCACGATATCTTGAAGGTTAAACGAGCCTGCCATCAAAACTACGGAAAGAAGGGCTAAGGACATGGCTATCTCATAGCTAATCACCTGAGCGCTTGACCTTAGACCACCAAGCAAAGCATAGCGCGAGTTTGAAGCCCATCCCGAAAGGATAACACCATAAGCGCTAAGAGAACTTAGAGCCAAAATAAAAAGAAGTCCTACGTTCAAATTGCTTAGCACAAATTTTTCCCAAAGAGGAATCAAGGCCAATCCAGTCCCAGCACAGACCAAAGAAATAAGAGGAGCAATCTTAAAGACCGGTTTATCTACATTGTTCGGAATAATATCCTCTTTTTGCAAAAGCTTTAACACATCGGCTATAGGCTGAAGCAAACCCCTCGGACCAACCCTGTTTGGTCCAAGCCTCTGTTGAATTCTCGCAATGATCTTCCTTTCAGCATAGGTCAAATAGGCTACATGAAAAAGAGCGATGTTTATCAGTATAAAGGCTACGATGAACACCAATAATGGATAGGGGATTTGAGCTATGATATCAGACATCCCCTCTAATCCCCCCTCCTTAATAAATAAAAAAACAACTACTTATCTATCGCAGTCGCCAAGAACTATATCTAAAGTCCCAATTATAGCTACTAAATCAGCTATCATGTGTCCCTTAGCAAGCTCTGGAATTGCTGAAATGTGCACGAAAGAAGGTGCCCTTATTCTCAACCGCCAAGGGTTGGGACCACCGTCGCTTATAACATACACCGCAAGCTCACCCTTTGGAGACTCAATGCTCGCAAAGGCTTCTCCGGGCGGCACAACGGGTAATTCCTTCCCAGTAAAGATAAAACCCTTTTTCGGATGGGGTTTAGGTTCTGGCTCTCTTACTCGGGAAGGTAGTAGAAGGTCTGGTGCCCCTTCTGCCAAAACTGGCTCCCCTTCAACCTCTTTAAGCTTATCTAAGCATTGCTTTATTATCCAGTTTGATTGACGAAGCTCCTTCATCCTCACCTTATACCTATCGTAGGTGTCTCCCCTTTCACCAACTGGCACCTCAAACTCAACCTCATCGTAGGCATCATAGGGTCTAAACTTTCTAACATCGTAGGGAACCCCTGAGCCCCTAAGCACAGGTCCAGTCAAACCAAGATTTATAGCTGTTTCCGCATCAACAACCGCAACATCTCTCGTTCTTTTAAGCCAAATCCTGTTTACATCTATCAAAGTTTCATAATCGAGGATCCTTTTAGGAAACTCTTCGGTGAACCTTCTCAGCTCATCGATGATCTCTTGAGTGAAGTCAAGCCTTACCCCGCCTACCCTCACATAGCTATGAGTTAACCTTGCTCCACAGACCTTTTCAAAAATGCTTAGCAACCATTCCCTGTCTCGGAAGCAATAAAGATAAACGGTCATTGCACCAATATCTAAAGCATGAGTAGCAAGCCAGAGAAGATGGCTTGAAATCCTTGCCATCTCACCAACTATGGTTCTTATAAGGCGAGCCCTTCTTGGCGGTGTTATTCCTAAAAGCTTTTCAAAGGCAAGACAGAAGACGATGTTGTTTGCCGCTGAAGCGATGTAGTCAAGTCTATCTGAAAGGACTATCGTCTGATTGTAGTTTAGATGCTCGGCAAGCTTTTCCACACCTCGATGAAGATAACCTATCCTTGGGTCGCACTTAACGATGGTCTCGCCATCAAGCTCAAGAACAAGCCTCAAAACCCCATGGGTTGAAGGGTGATGAGGTCCCATGTTTATGGTAAAATACTCAGGCTCACTTTTACCGTTCCTGTTTTTAATTACCTCAACATACAGGCTCATTTAACACCTCTTATGCTTGCCAAAAACTCTTTGTAGCCCTTCCATTCGTTCTCCTCGGTTAAAAACAACGGATAATCTTTCCTTAGAGGATAGCCTTCCCAATCTTCAGGCATAAGAAGTCTTCTCAAGTCGGGATGACCTCTAAAAGCAATACCGAACATGTCATAGCATTCCCTCTCAAACCAATTGGCAGTCTTCCAAAGGCTTGTTACTGAATACTGCCAGGCATCGTTTTCCGGGATTGGAACTTTAACCCGAATTAGCTTTTTCTCGTCCAAATTATAAAGATGGTAGACCACCTCAAACCTCTCAGGCTTCTTTTCAGATTTGTAGCCCTGATAGTCCACCCCACAAAGGTCTATAAGATGCTTAAATCCTTTCTCCTTTAAATAAGAAATAAGCTCTAAAGAACCTTCTCTCCGGCAAACTATGGTCAAAACATCTTTTTCGAGAACTTCTAAAACAACTTTAGGAAATTTTTCTCTAAGCTCCGTTATAAGGTCCATGGCTATCTCCAAAAGCCCCATCTACCGCTTTCTTTCTTGATCTTTTCCTGAAGTTGAACAAGCCCGTAGATTAACGCTTCAGGCCGAGGAGGACATCCAGGAATGTAGACATCCACGGGCAAGAACTCATCTGCCCCTTGCACGACGGAGTAGGTTCTAAAAATACCTCCAGAACAAGCACAACTTCCCATGGCGATCACATATTTGGGCTCTGGCATCTGGTCATAAACTCTTCTCACCATAGGAGCCATCTTTTTCGTGACCGTCCCAGCTATGATTATAACGTCAGCCTGCCGTGGCGAAGCCCTAAAGATTATCCCGAACCTATCAAGGTCAAAGTGGCTCGCAGCCGTTGCCATCATCTCGATGGCACAGCAGGCAAGACCAAAGGTTAAAGGCCAAAGAGAACCCGCCCTTGCCCAATTAAAAAGCTTATCTAAAGGAGTAATGAAAACTGGAGTTCCAGGTATCTGCCTTATGTCCTCTCCAACCTTAACCGTCCCTTCTATTCCCATTGTAAAGCGCCCTCACTCAAGGCATAAACATAGGCTAACAAAAGCATCCCCACAAAGATAGTGATCTCAACAAACCCGAACCAAGAAAGCTCTTCAAATATTACAGCCCAAGGATACAAGAACACAACCTCTACATCAAACACAAGAAAGATTAAGGCTATTAAATAATAACGAACATGAAAGGGGACCCAGCCCGGTCCTGAAGGGTCAACGCCACACTCGTAGGGGATGTATTTTCGAGGGTCTGGTCTCCGTGGAGCAAGGACCCGATTGGCAAGGAGCATCAGTGAGCCTAACATCAAGAGAATGAGAGCGGTAATCAGAAGTGGAAACATTGCGCCCATTGTTTAACTTCCCTCTCCCTTGGTTTCCTTTAGTTCCAAAGCAGCGTTCGGACAGGCTGAAACACACAAAGGTTTTTCTCCTTTAGCAACTCTCTCCCAACAGAGGTCGCACTTTCCGATTGTTCCAACATAAAAGTTAAACCTTGGCACACCCCAAGGACAGGCTTCCATACAGTTCTTACAGCCCACACACTCCTCTTGATAAAAGGCAACAACTTCTCCCTTTCTTACCAAAGCTCCAACCGGGCAAGCTATTGCACACTGAGGCTTCCTACACTGAAGACAAGAAAAATAGGCAAATTTATTACCTACTTTAAGGATCCTACAGTTTGAAAGACCAGCATGCCCCTCAGCACAAGCCTTAACGCATTCCTCACAACCGGTGCATTTTTCTACATGGTGAACTATAGTGTAAGGCATATTTTTTTTAATATTTTTTTTACCTTTCTTGTCAAGATTAGATTTTTGGTTTTTTTTTTAAATTTGGTGAGTATTTCCCTATTTTTGATGAATTTTTCCACAATTTTATAAGGAAATAAGATTAAGCTTGATAGAGGATGACCTCGATGTCATTATCCAGAGGAAAGACCCTGATTTTGCCTTCGAAAGCAAGAAAAAGAATGGATAAAAATAAACAAACTACCGTTAAGATAGCTTTACCCCAGCTCAAAATTAACCCTTCTACCCTTTCAAGATAGAGGGAAATATCCTCGTTCGAAATCTCTACCTCAAAAAACCCTTTTAATCTTTTCCCTTTCCAATATCCTTAACATAAGCTCGATAAGCTGAGCAAGCGTTAACCCTTCCTCTTCTATCTCCACTCCTTCAATCCTTGGCAAAAAACCTTTTCCTCAAGGAGCCTCTTAACAGGCAAAGCAAGGCTAAAGTCTCCTCTAAAATCAAGTGGAAGGCTCTCTGAGGGCTTATCCTCTTCTTGCTCTTCCTCTTCCCA
>JBMSAU010000018.1:0-3001 GCA_049414625.1 Thermodesulfobacteriaceae bacterium | reverse complement strand
GAGCTCCAAGACTGCTTTCTTTCTCTATAATACATATCTCCTTCTCTGGATAAACCTCTCTTAATGCCTTAGCTACAGCAAGCCCAACAATGCCAGCTCCGATAATTAAAAAATCGGTTTTTATAATATCCATCATTTAATTCCTCCCCAAAACTTCAGGCTTGACAAACATTTTCTCCAGAATCTCAAGTCTTATAAACTCAAAGGGCATGAACCGATTCCTCTGCCAAACTCTTTAAATACTTTCCATAATCTGTTTTTGAGTACCTTTTGGCAAAGTGTAAAAGCCTTTCCCTGTCTATCCAGCCGTTCCTGTAGGCAATCTCTTCCACACATCCTATCATCAAGCCTGCCCTTTTTTCTACAGTAGCTACAAACTCTCCCGCCTCCAAAAAGCTATCGTGAGTTCCCGCATCAAACCAAGCATAGCCTCTTCCCAAAAGCTTAACCTTAAGGCTTCCTTCTTTCAAGTATTCTTCAAGCAAAGAAGTAATCTCATACTCTCCCCGTGCAGAGGGCTTTACCCTTAAGACCTTTTCTGAAACCGTTGAGTCAAACATATACACCCCTATTACCGCATAGTTAGACTTAGGATGCTTGGGCTTTTCTTCTATGCTTATCACTTTGCCCTCTTCGTCAAACTCAACAATGCCGAACCTCTCCGGGTCCGGTACATGATAGGCAAACACATAGGCACCGCCTGTTTCTATCACTTGGCTTTTAGCTTCTTCTAAAAGTTGTGGAAGCCCATGTCCGTAGAGAATGTTGTCCCCTAAAACAACCATTACTGAGCAATTCTTTTCTAAAGTTTCGCAAGCTGTTTTTACCGCATGAGAAAGCCCCAAGGGTTTTTCTTGTTTTACATAGCTTATGTTCATACCAAGCTCGCTTCCATCTCCCAAGAGCTTTTTAAACGATTCTTCATCCTGCGGATTTACTACAATTACTACATCTCTTATTTTTGCGAGCATAAGTAAGGATAGGGAATAATAAACCATTGGTTTGTTATAGATAGGCAAGAAGTGCTTGTTAACCGTAAGGGTCACTGGATAAAGCCTTGTCCCCGAGCCCCCAGCAAGCAAAATCCCTTTCATATTTTTATGCCTCCAGTTAAGACTGTTCTAAAAATCTCTTATGTAGCAAGGATTGTAAGATCCTTCCCGTCTTCAGAGTTCCTTCCATTAGCCCAAAACAGATAACCAGCAAGCTCTGAAAGCTTTGCATAGGAAGAATTATATCACTTCTCAGAAGCTTTTCCTTAGTTCGTATTTTTAGCACAGTCTCCGCGGTATCTTGACGCGGAAGCTAAAAGCAGATTAAAATAAAAAGCCCAGAGGAAGATAGAACTGGAAACCTTTTTAAAATTTTCAGGAGACGGGCACGCTATGGGTCAGTATAAATACGAACCACTGATTTCAATAATTACCCTAACCTATAACCACGAAAATTATATAGCAGAATGTATAGAGTCTGTGCTGTGTCAAACTTATGAAAACTGGGAAATGATAATAGTTGATGATGCTTCCACTGACAAAACGCCTTACATAGTGGAACAATATGTTAAAAAGGACAATAGAATTAAATTTATAAGGAACGAAAAAAATAATGGGCCTTTATTTTTGGATGTAAATTACAACTTAGCCCTTAAAGAGGCTAAAGGTGAATGGATAGGCTACTTAGAAGGTGATGATGTTTTTACCCAGAAATCGCTTGAAATAAGGGTGAATGCTTTAAGCGAACTCCCAGAAGAGAAAAGAAAGAATATCTCAATGGTTTATGGGCGCTATGGAAGGATATGGATGGATAATAAAAGGATAGACCTACCCATACCATACTATGATAATCCAAAGTACTCAGCTTTTGTTAGAAATACTCCAGTTGGTATGGCTCTAATTTGGCTACTTCAAGGGATTGATTTTATACCACCAGGCTCAGTTCTTCTGAATAAGGAGAATCTGCTTAACATCGGTGGTTTTAAACAAATACCAAGAGAAATAAAAGCTGTTGATTATTCCACATGGACTTTTTTAGCTTTGGAGGGAGAATGGTTGTACATACCTAAGGTCCTATACTTTTGGAGAAGACATGCTAATTCTATAACTACACAATATTATAAGGATATTGTATCATACACTGCTCAGTTTTCTCAGTATTTTTGGGAGAAGTTTCGTAAAGAAATTTTAGATAAACTGAATGATAATTATATAGAATTCGAAAGGTGTATTGGTATTCAGGCCAAGTTAGAATTAGCGAAACTTGCAATCTTAGAGAGGGATTTCAAAACTTCTGGCAAACTACTAAAAGAGATAGCAAAATGTCCATATATTGAAGATATATTTCCTGACATATTTAAGAAAAAATTAAAAGTTGTAAGGCTTGCGCATTATTTAAGAATGCCATTTATTTTAAAAATCGCTTTAGAGTTCAGACGAAAAATTTTGGATAAGAAGTATGCAGAATATAAACCTTTCTTTTTTATGGATTTAAAAGATATTG
This sequence comes from Thermodesulfobacteriaceae bacterium, assembly GCA_049414625.1. Taxonomy (GTDB): domain Bacteria; phylum Desulfobacterota; class Thermodesulfobacteria; order Thermodesulfobacteriales; family Thermodesulfobacteriaceae; genus WYEG01. The sequence goes on along the minus strand of JBMSAU010000018.1, from coordinate 505 downwards.
ATTAATCATGTGCCGAATAGTAGGCTTTATCGACTTCAACTTCGATAGCTCTTACCCCCTTGAAGAAACCATAACATCTATGCGTGATACTCTAACTCACGGTGAACCTGACGATGCAATGCTTTCCTTGCTAAAAGAAAGCATACAAATAGAAACTTTTTATTTTTATTTTGAGAGTTTGTCTGGTGATTTTTATAGATAAAAACTTTCCCGTTGCTTTGGGACATAGAAGATTATCCATCCTTGACCTTCTTTATAGTCATTTATACGATCATGCACCTGAAAAGTTGACATCCACCCTGAAGGGCTCTTCCTACCGCATGGAACCATTCTCTGATGGTTTCTATGCTTACTTCATAACCTTTGTAAGGCTTAGCCAAACCTTCCCGTCACATAGTCCTCCGTGAGCTTTTTGTCGGGCTTGGTGAATATCTTTTCTGTGGGGTTGAACTCTATGAGCTCACCTAAATACATAAAGCCCGTATAGTCAGATATCCTTGCAGCC
>JBMSAU010000017.1:0-6960 GCA_049414625.1 Thermodesulfobacteriaceae bacterium | reverse complement strand
GTCGTCTTTTCCGCGGTGATTACCCCTACTCCAGATGCCATCAACATGAGCCTCTTGGCTATACCGCTTTATCTTCTTTTTGAAGCTGGACTTTTCTTATCTAAAAGTTTATCTAAAAAGCTTGCGTAAATTGATAAAGGTAGACCTATTCCCTTGCCGGGAGGCCAGCCATGGCTTCAACAATAGCGGCTGCCTTATCTGGAGGCATGGCAGCTAAAATGCTAGCCACCTGAGAGCTATTTAGCTGGCTCAAAATCTTGACTGCCATTTCTCGGTCCATGTTTAGTAACAACTGAGCCGCCTTAGATGGTCTCATCTCAGAATAGCTCTTGACTAAAAGCTTAAAACGCTCATCCTGGATGTCTTTTAGTTCCTGAAGCTTAGCCTCGGCGTTAATGATTAGCTCTTTAAGGGCTGCCATCTGTTCCTGAGTTCTTTTTTCTAAGAGCAAAAGTTCCTCTTTTTTTGCTAAAAGCTCTCTTTTTTCAGCTTCAAGAGCAACCTTTTCTTGCAAAAGAGAAGCCCTAACCTCCTCAAGACAGTTTGAGTCGCTCATAGTTGCATCTTTGGGGTTTGAACTTGCAGACATCTCAGCCCCAGCATAAAAGGCTAACAAGAGGGCTTTAAAGAGAAAAAGACCAAGTATTAGTAGAAAAATCTTTTCTATTCTTTTCATCTTTTGTTCTCTTGTCCCCCTAATAGTAGTGCCAATTCATCAAGTTCTCTATACAATCTTTTTAATTCCTCCTCAGACTGTTTCCATCTTTCCTTTTCTCTCAACCTTTCAAAAAGTCTTCGCTCTTTATGCCTTTTTAGAAGCTTTTCCTCGATTTTTGCTAATTCCTCGTACCCATCTTTTAATTTTTTTTCGGCATTTTTTTCCCTTTCTAAAAGACTATCCCTAAACCTGATTAAATCCTGAAGCTCAGCCGCTCTAAAAAAACAGCTCTTGGTAAAAACCTCAGATACCTCCTTTCTCTCCTTTACAAGCTCTTCGTACTCTTTTTTTAAGGTTTTTAAAAGCTCCAAAGCTTGGTTTCTTCGCAGGACCTCCCTTTCTTCTTGTAGTCTTTTTATCCGACAAAGAAGGTCTAAAAGCCTAATTCGCATTAACAAAAATCCTTCTTAGAAGTTCAATAGAGGTTTGTAAATCATACGCCTCATCTATTCTCTGTCTTAAGAAGGCTTGTAGGTCCTTAATCAAGTCTAAAGCTAAGTCTATATCAGGGTTTGACCCTTTCACATAGGCTCCAATGTTTATGAGGTCTTCAGCCCGACGGTAGGTGGCTAAAACATGAAGAGCTTTAAAGTATAAATCAAGATGTTCCCTTGGCACGATGTCTTTCATTACTCGGGATACACTTGCCAAGACATCGATGGCTGGATAATGCCCCTGATGGGCTAAATCCCTTGAGAGAACGATGTGTCCGTCAACAATACTTCTTACCGCATCAGCAATGGGGTCGTTTATGTCGTCCCCTTCTACAAGGACGGTATAGATACCGGTTATACTTCCTGAGTTTAGCTTTGGTCCAGCCCTCTCAAGGAGCTTAGGCAGCAAAGCAAACACCGAAGGAGTATAACCTCTTGCCGTGGGTGGCTCCCCGCTTGCAAGCCCTACCTCCCGTTGAGCCATACAAAATCTAGTTAGAGAATCCATGAGCAGAAGGACATCTAAACCCTGGTCCCGAAAATACTCTGCAAGTGAGGTTGCGTAGAAGGCTGCTCTTACGCGAAGTGATGGGGGCTCATCTGAGGTAGCAACAACTACAACCGACCTCTTCAACCCTTCCTCTCCAAGGTCGCGCTCCAAAAACTCCCTTACTTCTCTACCCCTTTCCCCAATTAAGGCTATGATGTTAACATCTGCTTTAGTATATCGAGCAATCATTCCAAGAAGAGTGCTCTTCCCAACTCCTGAGCCAGCCATGATGGCGACCCTTTGCCCCTTACCAATGGTTAATAAGGCGTTTATAGCTTTAATTCCTACATCAAGAACTTTCTCTATCCTTGCCCGTTCAAGCGGACGAAGTGGTTCACCGTGTAAGGGATAGTATAAGCTTGGTAAAGGAGCTGGTTTATCGTCAAGAGGTTGTCCAAGGGCTGAAACTACCCTACCTAAAAACTCCTCCCCAACAGGAACCCCGCTTTGTCCCATAGGGTATACCCTTGCTCCAGCAGAAATACCTCTCAACTCCCCAAGTGGGGTTAAAATTAGTCTTTCATCCTTAAACCCTACTACCTCTGCTAAGACCTTGACATCCCTTCCGCGAACCTCGCAGAGGTCTCCTATCTTTAAGTAAGGTCCAGTTGATTCCATAGTTAACCCAAGGACCTTGGTGATGAAGCCGTAGACCTCAAAAGGAAGGATCTTTTGCACTTTATTATAAATAGGAGCTAACTCTTTAATTTTCATCTTTAAGCTTGGCTATAACCTGCCTAATTCTTGTTTCAAGAGTAGCATCGATTATGCCCGATGCTGAGCTAAGAATAATCCCCCCAGGGCTTAAACTTGGGTCTTCCTCAAACTCAAGGTGATAGGTTGGTGGCAACTCATCAAGATGATTCTTGATCAAATTAAGGTCCACAGGGTTTATTCTTACCTTAACCTTCAACCCCTCAGCAACAAACTTAAGGCACTCTCTGATTAGATTAAGAAGCGCCTCCTCATCAACCTTCGGCTTAGTAAGAAGAACCCTTTCTGCTATCAAGCAAGCCAATTCCAAGACTTCTTTATCAAGATTTAAAACTAAGGCTTGAGCCTCTCTGTCGAGCTTATCTATCAAGTTTTTAAGTCTTGCACTCTCAGCCTCTAATAGACTTCTAAGACGAGACCTCTCTTCTTCAAGCTCAGACTGAGCCTTAGCTTTTCCCTCCTCATATCCTTTCTCTTTCCCTTCGGAAAAGCCCTCTCGAAAGCCTTCTTCTAAACCAAGCTTTTTCCCTTCTTCATACCCTTTGGAAAATCCCTCTTGATAAGCGCTCCTTTTTATCCTTTCAATATCCTCTAGACTAAGATTGAACCCATCTTCTTTTTCTTCGGCTTCCTGTTGAGTCTCATTCAGCGCTAGGTCTATACTTTTCTGAGTTTGAATGTTTAGCTCTTCAAGATTGTAAGGAAAGTATTGGGCTTGCACTTTTTTAAGAATCTTCTTAGACAAACTCTTCCTCTCCACGGGTGAGAACAATTTTTCCTTCCTGTTCAAGCTTTTTAGCCACACGGATGATGTTCATTTGAGCCTTTTCAACCTCAGTTATCCTTACAGGTCCCATCATCTCAAGCTCTTCCTTAATTAAGTCTGCTGCGCGTTTGCTCATATTCCTGAAAAATTTCTCCCTAAGTTCAGGAGGAGCACCTTTCAAAGCAAGCTTTAAGTCATCTGTAGAAATCTCACGCAAGATAGTCTGGATAGCAAAGTCGTCCACCTTGAGGAAGTCTTCAAAGGTGAAGAGATATTTTCTAATTTCCTCAGCAAGGGCGGGGTTTTCATCCTCGATCTCGGTAAGGAGTTCATCCTCAAGCTCACGCCCTGCATGAGAAAGGATCTCAGCTGCCTTCTCAGGACCACCCATCTTTTTACCAAGGGCACCACCAATTGATTTTAGCTCCTCTTCTAAAGCATCGCTTATCTCTTTGACAATTTCCGGGTCAACCTTGTCAAGAAGGGCAATCCTAAGTAAAACCTCAGACCTTATCTTTTCAGGCAATAGCTGTAAAACTTGTCCGCTTAGCTCAGGTTCCAAATGGACAAGTATTATGGCGATGGTTTGTGGATGTTCGCTTGCTAAGAAATTAGCTATGGTTTTTGGGTCAAGCTTTTTAAGCTTTTTAAAGGTATCCGGGCCGACCTCCTTTTTAATCTCTTCATAAAGTTGCTTCCCCCTCTCTCCATAAGCCTCTATGAGAGATTTCTTCAAAAATTCATCGGGAGATATATTAATGTTAGATAGAAGGTCTTTGGCTTCAATGTTTGCTTCTTCAAGGACTTTCTTTGCTACCTCAGCGGGGATAAAATCTATCTTTGCCATCTCAACACCGATCCTTCTTATATCCTCCTCATCCAAATACTTGTAGACTTGGGAAGCAAAGTCATCACCCATAAGCATAAGGAAGATGGCTGCCTTTTGTGGACCTGTTAACTTTTCTGGGTCAAGCTTTGCCATGGCTTACCTTACCTCAGCCAAAGCTCTCTTTCTCTCTTCTAAAGTCTCCTCAAGAAGCCACTTTTTAACAAGAGCTGCTGCTCTCTCAGGCTGGCTTCTTATTATACCAAGAGCAATCTCTTTAGGCATTAGCTCCTCTTCCTCGGGTGGTAAGACTTCTTCAGCTGGCACCCTGGCAACGGGTGGAGCCTCAGGAGGGACTGGCGCTGGTTTTAGCCGTTTAAGCAATGGTCGTAAAACCAAAAAGTAGACAAGCACAATTCCTAAAAGAATACCGATAGGCAAAGCAAACTTTGCTAAGTAATCCATAAGTCCTGGCTTTACAACTTCTGGCTTTGGGAATTCTTTAGCCTCAACCTTGACCTCATCGCCCCTCTCGGCATTATAACCTATTGCTCCTCTTACTAAGTTTTCGATCCACTCAAGCCTAGCGGTAGCATTATCCCCTAACGCTGCCTTATCAACTACTACCGCTACACTTATCTTTTTAATCATACCTGGGGTAATTTCAAGCGTCCTCACCTTTCTGCTTACTTCATAGTTCCGAACAACCCTTCTTCTAGAATAAGTTTCTCCAGCCGGAGGACCTACTTCGGTTGCCTCAAACTTTTCTATTAGCGCCCCTCTTACACCTGGAACACCACCTTCAACCTGAGTCATCGACTGCCTAGTTTCTTCCTCAGCATCCTCGGAACGAACAGCTATACCCTCTGGGTCGTAGATTTCTTCTTGAATGCTTTCTTTGTCAAAGGATATATCAACAGAAACTTGGGCTTGAGCCTTGCCATATCCAAGCGCTAAGTTCAAAAGCTCTTCCACCTTGTTTTTTAGCTCAGCCTCAACCCTTCTCTTGTAGGCAAGTTGAGAGAGGCTTATCTGTTCCTCATCCTCGGGAAGAGTAAAATATTTTCCGGTGTTTGCATCAACTATAGTTACGTTCTGTGGATCAAGCCCAGGAACAGCCCCACTAACCAAATTAACAATGCCCCTTATCTGCTCCCTTGTAAGAGTATGCCCTGGCTTTATTTTAATGAGGACGCTTGCCTTGGCAGGCTTTTCTTCCTCAATGAACAGGCTCTCCTTAGGCATAGCAAGATGTACTCTAACGCTTTTTACCCCCCTTATGCCCATGATGGTCCGAGCTAGCTCTCCCTCAAGCGCCCTCTGATAGGTGACCTTTTCCTGAAATTCTGTCATCGCCAGCTTATCCCGGTCAAAGAGCTCAAAACCAGGACCAGTTGGCCCAATAAGGCCTTTGCTTGCTATCTCCATCCTAAGCTCCGGAACCCTCTCCTCTGGCACATATATAGCCCCATCGGGCGTTACCTTGTAGGGGACATTCTTTTCTTTGAGATACTGAAGGACATGCCCAGTTGTCGCCTCATCAAGACCTCTGTACAAAAGCCCCCAAGAAGGCTTGGTAAAAAGCCAAACCCCAAGGATGATAAAAAAGGTCAAACCAAGGGCAGAACCAACGAGCAAAACCTTCTGCTTTACTGTCAGTCTCTCCCAAGATGCTTTTATTTGAGTAAGGACCTCCCGTGGATTTAAGGGTGGCATATCACCTTACCTCACTTAAATTTGCATTCTCATTATCTCTTGATAAGCTTCAAGAACTTTATTCCTAATCCTTAGAAGAAGTTTCATGCTAACATCAGCCTGAGAAATCTTCATGGAAAGTTCAACTAGGTCAACTTTCTTTCCTGAAAGTAGGTCAAGGATAGCCCTCTCTGCTTCCTTTTCCTTAGCATCAACCTCCTTCACCTTGTCTAAAAGCACCTCAAAAAAATCCTTAGGCTTTGCCTTTTTTCCTTCAAGGGCTTGATAAGTAGACAATCCCAAAGAATTAACCTTCATGGCTTAAACCTCCAGCTTATTTTAGTAGGTCAAGGGTCTTCAAGAACATGCTTTTTGTAGTTGTAAGCACGTTCAGGTTTGCTTCATAAGCTCTTCCTGCTGAAAGAAGCTCCACCATCTCGGTTATGACATCCACATTCGGGTATCTAACAATGCCCCTTGCGTCGGCATCAGGATGACCCGGGTCGTAAACCTCCTTGAAAGGCGAAGGGTCATCCTTGATAGCATAGACCTCTACCTTGCGAAGGGGGCTTCCTGGAGCTAAAGGAACGGCACGAAGCACTACATTCTTTGCTCGGTAAGGACCTCCTTCTAGAGTCCTTGTCACATGAGCGTTCGCAATATTTGCCGCTGAAACATTAAGCCTTGTCCTCTGAGCTATAAGCCCTGTCCTTGCGATCCTCCCTGCTACTAAGATGTCCATCCTTACCTACCTCCTTCGGTGATTATCTCCTTTAGTCTTTCAAGCTCTTTCACTAGCGCTTGCACCGTAGCCTCATACAGGAGCTGGTTTTCAACCATAGCGGTCATCTCTTCTTCAACCGAGACATTGTTCGGTGTGCCAAGGTCCTTCGGCTGATAAGTTAAAAGTAGTTCCCTAAGGTCCCTTGTTCTAAAGGGTCGATGCTTGGGATGAGTGGTAGTAAGCATCTTCTCCTGGTTAAGGTAGGATTGCATCACCTTTTCAAAGGGAATGTCTTGTCTACGATAGCCTGGAGTGTCAACGTTTGCAATGTTGCTGGCAATTAGATTGTGTTTTAAACTTCTTAACTTTAGGGCGATCTGACCAAGGTTAAAAACCTTCTGCAAACTACCCCACATCGCCAAACTCCCCCCTCTTTATTAATCCAAGCTCTTCATATTGCTTAAGCTTATTCCTTATCGTCCGAACCGTTATCCCGAGAAGTTCTGCTGCCTTAGCCTTATTACCTCCCGTTA
>JBMSAU010000016.1:0-19389 GCA_049414625.1 Thermodesulfobacteriaceae bacterium | reverse complement strand
CTGTTTGAAACCGGGTCTACCGCTATGCCATGAATAAACACCTTTATCTTCATGTGCTTCCCACCTCTCTTTCTAATTTTAAGCCTTTTAATAAATCATAAGATACTCTTCCTAAAAGTCAAGAAGAAAAAGTAGGCTTAATCTAAAACTACGCCTTCCTATCACTTCCCTGAAGATACAGGGAGGATACCCTCTCAATGTGACATTTCAAATTAGGAATTAAATGTGAAATTTCAAAATAGTAACGACACAATTGGTAAACCTTGGTTGACAAGACCTGATAAAGGATTATATTTAGCGAAAAAATTTTAAGGGAGAGGTTAGATGGCACGCCACAAGAAGAGAGAAAGGGAAAGGGAGATTGAGAGAAGAAGAAGGCGGAGAGAAAAGCTTGCTAAGCTAAGAAGGAAAGGACTTTTTCCCCGTCCTGAAGGCTATGACCCAAGGGTTTACTCTTATGTTGCTTATGCTGTAGCCAAAGGTATTATGACCTTAGACCAAGCTTTAGCCCGTTTAGAAAAAGCAAAGATTGAACCTCAAAAAGAAGAGAGCACAAACTAAGGGAGCTTATTTTTTATAGCACGCTCTTTTCTCTTCTTTTTCATTCTCTTTCATGCTGCCAGCTGTCCAAGTTCTTAGACTGTTTAAAAGCTATAGGAAAAAGTCTGTCTTAAAGGATGTTTCTTTTTCTCTTTTTAAAGGAGATATACTTGGGATAATTGGACCTAATGGTGCGGGTAAAACTACCCTTCTTTACATACTTCTTGGAATAATCGAGCCAACCTCGGGGGAGGTAAAATACTTTGGAAGACCTCTTAAAAAAGAGAGAAGCGAAATTCTAAAGCGCGTCGGCTTTGCTTCAAACTATGTGAGCCTTCCCTATTCTCTAACCGTGGAAGAAAACCTAAAGGTTTTTGCTCATCTTTATGAAGTAAAGGACTACCGTAGAAGGATTAATGAGGTTTTGGAAACCTTTAAGTTAGCTGATAAGAAAAATGCTTTGTGTAGGGCCCTCTCTACTGGAGAGATGATGAGGTTAAACTTAGCTCGAGCCTTCCTTCATGAGCCTGAGGTTCTCCTCCTTGATGAGCCAACAGCTGGTCTTGACCCAGAATACATGCGAGAGATTGCCGAATTTTTAAAGAGACAAGCTGAAGAAAGGGGGCTTAGCATAATTCTTACCTCCCATCAACTTTCAGAGCTTGAGAAGATAGCAAACAAGCTTCTCCTTATAAAGGAAGGTAGAATATTAGCCTTCGGGGGCTTAGAGGAACTTTTTGAGCTATACGGAGTTGACAACTTAGAAGATCTCTACTTTAAAGCCTTTTCTAACGCTTCCTTAGGAGATAGCGATGGTTAGCTTTAGGCGAATTTTTGCTATTCTTCTTAGACATCTCTATCTTTTAAAACATAGCGTTAGCAGATGGATTGACCTTCTCTACTGGCCAACCATTGACCTTTTGCTCTGGGGTTTTGTCTCCCTTTATATTCAGCAAAAGGAAGGTGGTGGAATTGTGTATCATTTTCTTGGGGCGCTTATTCTTTGGAACATTTTGATCAGGGCTCAGCAGGGGCTTGCCGTTGGCTTTCTTGAGGATGTCTGGGCAAGAAATCTTCTTCATCTCTTCGCCTCACCTTTAACGCTCCTTGATTATGTTTTAGGGCTTCTGATCTATAGCATCCTTAAGGCTGCCTTAGCCTCTTTTTTGATGGGGGTTCTTGGGGTCTTGATTTTTGATTTTAATTTTTTTTCTCAGGGGTTTGCCCTTTTTAACCTTACCTTTGCCCTTCTTCTTTTTGCTTGGTCTGTTGGACTTATCACCATAGCCTTGATCCTTTATTTTGGGCAAGAAGCTGAAATTTTTGCCTGGGCTTTAGCTTTACTTTTCCTTCCTTTTTCAGCAGTATTCTATCCGGTGTCCGTTCTTCCTCCGCTTTTTCAAGAGATTGCAAAGTTCGTCCCCACTTCTTATGTGTTTGAAGGTATGAGGATGGTTTTTCAAGGGAATGAGGTGCCCTTACTATTTCTTCTTAAAGCCTATTTTTTGATCTTGGTCTACTTAATCCTAAGCGTGTTTATATTTACCTATTCCTTTAAGCTTAGTAAGGTTCAGGGTAAGCTAACTAAGATTGGTGAATAGCCCAGTTGCCTTGTTTTTTCAGACTTTTTGGTTATTTTATACATTGCTATGAGTAAGGTAAATAGTAAGGTAAATATAGACAAGGCTATACCTCAAGAGAGGATTAGGAATTTTAGTATCATTGCTCACATTGACCACGGAAAATCTACGCTTGCGGATAGGATCCTTGAGTTTACTGGAGCGGTATCTGAACGAGAGATGCGGGATCAGTATCTTGATAGGCTTGACTTAGAAAGAGAGAGGGGTATTACCATTAAGGCGCAAGCGGTAAGGCTTTATTATCAAGCAAAGGATGGAGAAGTTTACCAGCTAAACCTTATCGATACCCCAGGACATGTGGATTTTACCTATGAAGTGTCCCGAGCTCTATCTGCCTGTGAAGGGGCGCTTCTTGTGGTTGATGCCTCGCAGGGAGTAGAGGCTCAAACCTTGGCTAATGTTTATCTTGCCTTAGAAAACAATTTAGAGATCATCCCAGTTATCAACAAGATAGACCTACCTCAAGCTGATATCGAGAAAACTAAAAAAGAAATCGAAGAAATAATAGGACTTCCAGCTGACGATGCCCTTCTTGTTAGTGCAAAGCTCGGGATTGGCATTGAAGAAGTTTTAGAGGCTATTGTCAAAAGGATACCTCCACCAAAAGGAAATAGAAATGGCCCACTTAGAGCTTTGGTGTTTGATTCTTGGTATGACCCCTTTCTTGGGGTAGTGGTTTTGGTTAGGGTGGTTGACGGAAGGGTTTATCCAGGGCAGAAGATCAAGTTTTTATCTACGGGTAAAGCCTTTGAGGTTACCAAGGTTGGCGTTTTTGCACCTGAGGCAACATCGGTTGACTACCTGGTTGCTGGTGAGGTAGGCTTTATTGCTGCTGGAATAAAAGAGATAAGAGATGCAAGGATTGGAGATACTATCACTGAGGCAAACGCAAATCCTCCTCCTTTGCCTGGTTTTAAAGAGTTAAAACCCGTTGTCTTTGCCGGGATTTTCCCAGTTAATAGCGACGATTATGAAGCATTAAAAGACGCTATCCAAAAACTCTGGCTAAACGACCCAGCCTTTTCTTATGAAATGGAAACTTCAGCGGCGCTTGGCTTTGGCTTTAGGTGCGGTTTTCAGGGACTACTTCACATGGAGATTGTGCAAGAAAGACTTGAAAGGGAGTTCAATCTTAATCTTATCACCACTGCACCTTCGGTGAAGTATAAGGTAAAGTTAAGAAATGGTAAGGAGATAGAAGTAGAAAACCCAGCACACTGGCCAGACCCTGGGCAAATTTTAGAAGTGTATGAACCCTACATTCGGGCTGAAATCTATACCCCGAAGGAGTACTTGGGGCAGCTTATCACCCTTTGCGAAGAAAAACGGGGCATCCAAAAGGAGATTAAGTTTTTAACCCCAGATAGAGTACTCTTGGTGTATGAACTACCTTTCAGTGAAGTGGTTCTTGATTTCTACGATAAGCTGAAAAGCTATTCCCGAGGTTATGCTTCTTTAGATTATCAGTTCATCGGTTATAAACCAGGAGACCTTGTTAAGATGGACATCCTTATCAACAAACAGCCCGTAGATGCCCTTAGCTTTATCGTCCATCGAGATAGAGCTTACTACCGTGGGAGAGAGCTTGTAAGCAAGTTAAAGGAGGTCATTCCAAGACAGCTCTTTGAGGTGGTTATCCAGGCGGCAATCGGAAGCAAGGTCATCGCTCGAGAACGCATACCACCTCTGCGGAAAGATGTTCTTGCCAAATGCTACGGTGGAGATGTAACGAGAAAGAAAAAGCTCTTAGAAAAGCAGAAGGAAGGTAAAAAACGGTTAAAGGCTATAGGTGAGGTTGAGATACCTCAGGAAGCCTTCCTTGCAGTGTTAAAGATATAAACTGCCTACGTATCAAAATTTACGCTTTTGAAGAGGACCGGAAAAATTGGGCTTACTTCTTAGCTAGATATGGTTTGAAGAGGAGACCTCTTCCCTTACGGCTTGTGGTGACAAAAAAGGATGCTCGGGGTGGCACCCCTACCCTGTCTTGCCGAGCGCAAGCGAGGCATCCCTCACTTTGTTCGAGACGGCGTCCCTCCTCACCTCATTCGGGAGGGCGTCCCAAGGATGCCAAAGAACGGGGTTTCTGGGGTAGCATGAATTAAGCTCGAAATAGCTAAAAAAAATTACCTGGTATGACAAGGTAGGTCTTAAGATGAGAGAAGGATTCTAGGGAGGTTTTTCATGGACTTAAAGGGCAAGGCATTTGATTGGCTAAAAAGCATTCTTATCGCCTTGCTTTTAGCCCTTTTTATCAGGACTTTTTTTATCCAAGCTTACAAAATCCCTTCTGGCTCTATGATCCCTACCCTTCTAATCGGGGACTACCTTTTGGTAAATAAAATAACCTTTGGAGTGAAAAATCCCATAAAGGATGATTTTTTATACCTCAGACGATTACCGGAAAGGCAAGAGATCGTCGTCTTTACTTATCCTGTGGACAAAAAAGTTGATTTTATCAAAAGAGTTATAGGGCTTCCTGGGGATAAGGTTCAAATTATCAACAAAAAGGTGTATGTAAACGACAAACCCCTGAATGAGCCTTACGCAAGATGGACAGACCCTGAAGTTTATCCAAGTGAAGTTAGCCCACGGGATAACTTCGGTCCTGTTCAAGTTCCAGAAGGGCATTTATTCGTGCTTGGGGATAACCGCGACCAAAGCTACGATAGCCGTTTCTGGGGCTTTGTGCCCATCGAATACCTTAAAGGAAGTGCATTGATAATCTATTTTTCCTGGGATAGCGAAAATGGAAGAATAAGGTTTGAGCGGATCGGAAGACTAATTAAGTAAAGCAAGCTCAAAAATTTCCCTTATTTGGCAATCATAGCCCTCATCAAGTCAGCTGCGTTTTCCGCATGTGCTGAAATATCAGCAATCATGTCAACAAGAGCTATAAGGTAGAACAAAGTTAACGGGTCTGAGATCCGGCTGAAGATCTCCCTTTTTATATCGGTAGCTAAATTTTCACTGAGATATTCCTCGTAGCGGATTTTTCTGACAAGTTCTTTAGCGACATTTCGGCTTGTTTCGGAACGAGTGATAAGGAAATCCGTTGCCCTTTGAATAAGCTCTTCAACGTAGCGAAGGGGCTCCAAATTTTGGTTAAGAAGCTTTTGAAACTTTTGGGCAAGGTCTTCTGGAACATCAATATCTTTGAAGGTAAGCCAGTTAATGATCTCTTCTGCCGAGTCCGCAACTCCGTCCTGTTCTTTCAAATACATAAAAATTTCAAACTTTTCTACAGGAAGAAGAAGCCCCTTAGGGAGATGTCCCCGGATATTTGTCTTAACCTTGTCAGCCTCTTTCTCAATCTCGGTAATGTGTTTAGCTATCTCGGCAAGCCTTTCTTTGTCTTTATGGAAATAGGCTTCTAAAGCAAGGGGTAGACGAATAAGACATTCGGATACAAGCCTTGCATGCTTCAAAAGAAGATTGAAAACGTGATATTCTTTAGTGAGTATCTCATGAATAGAAACAGGCTCTAACCTTTCAAGCTTTGGTATTTTACCCTCAACAGTAAAGATAACAGCTTCTGCGATGTTGCAGGCATGGTCGCCAATCCTTTCCAAATTCTGAACAACTATGATGTATTCGACCCCGATGTCAATAAAGTTTGGGTCATTTCTCATGCTTTCACGAAGGATCCTAATGTTTTCCCTTTTGTAGGAGTCAACAATGTCATCATGCTTAATAACCGCATAAGCCTTTTTTACATCCTCGCTGATGAAGGCGTTTATGGCACTCTCAAGCATGAAAAGAGCTTCTTTAGCCATGGGTAGAATAGAAGTTTCATACTGATGGAGAGGAGGCGCCTTTAGCTCAACAAGATTAGGAACCCTTTCAGCGATGTTAACCGCTTGGTCAGCCAAACGTTCAAGGTTCCTCGCAATGTCAAAGGCGCTGATGATAAACCTTAAATCCTTAGCTACAGGTTGCTGTAAAGCTATAATCTCAACTGCTGAGAGGGTGACCATGTGTTCATAATAATTCACCTGTTCGTCAAACTTAATAACTTTATTAGCAAGGTCCAGATCAAGATTTTCAATAGCCCTTAAGGCACCACTTATCATTTCATCGACAGACTTTGACATATCAACGAGCAAATTTTTAAGTATCTGGAGCTCCCTCTCAAGAGATATCCTAACCATTTTTTTCCTCCTAATTTATTTTTTGCAATAATTTTTGAGGATTTTTTATATTATAAGCTTTAAAACCAAGTTTGCGAAGTCTCAAAACAAAAAGATAGCTTAGCCTACCAGAATAGCAGAAAAAAGTTAGCTCCTTTCCTCGATAATTTTTAAAATGTTTAAAAAAATCCTTTTCTTCAGCTGAGACAAGGTTTGGGTCAACCCAGATGGCTAATGGAAAGGTCCCCATTTCATAATCCTCTTTTTCTCTCACATCAAACACTAATATTTTATCTCTATTTTGTGAATAGTATGTTAAAAATTCTTCGGCAGTCCACTCAAGCCTTTTATCTTCAACCCTTTGTAAAAGAGAGACCCTTCGGCATTTAACACAGATACGTGATTTTGAGGGAGTAGGCTCCCCGCAAACCTGACAGGGATAAAACTCATCCTCCTTTTCTGGTTTCTCTTTAGGAAGAAGGGGTAGAAGTTTTTTCATGAAGATGGAAAGAAGACGAAACTTGAAGGTTTTATCCTCTTTTAACATGTCATTAAGCCAAGATTTCCAACGTTTTGCGGGCGTTAATTCCCCATGGGGACAGCTACACCCCTCAATAGGCAACTCTGAAAGCACAGAGTAGTGAAAGATGTCAAGCTCTGGAAGGCTAAAGAGAGGTTTGACCTTCTTTGCCTGACCGGCATGAAGAGGAGGTAGCACGGGTCTCAAACGGGAAAGGCTTATAAAATCTCCGTTAAAAAAGAGGCTAAGCATGGTGGAGAGGGTGTCATCAAGATGGTGCCCAGTTGCAATCACATCTAGGTTAAGCTCTTTTACCACTTTAGTAAAATAGTATCTTTTTATTACACCACATACAGAACAAATCTTGTCTTTAAAGCTTGTGAAGACAAAGTCATCTATCCGAACACCCTCCCTTTCTACAAGGTCTATTATGTGAAGGGGAACTTCTAACTTTTTACAAAGCTCTTCTACTGCAGATTGAGCGTATTCCGAGTAGTACCGAATGCCAAGGTTTAAGTAGATACCGATAATATTTTGGACAGGAAAAAGTTTTTTAAGAATGGCTAAAAGGGCGGCGCTATCTTTACCCCCAGACAGAAAAACCCCAACCCTTTCCCCCTCTTTAAACATTTTATACTTGATTATGTTTTCCTTTACCCGTTTTTCACAAAATTTTAGAAAACAATCTTTACAAAGGTATAGTGAGGTGCACTCCGGACGAAGGATAGCTCTCTCTTCACAGTATGAACATTTTTGAGGAAGCGGTTTTGGTTTAAACTCAAAGACTTCAGCTCCGCATTTTACATACTTCATCATACTAAAAAATTAACACCTTTCCCTTGAGAGGACAACTCAAAAATGCTATAATCGCAAAGATGATACAAGATTGACAAAAGTTGTTTGTAACTGCCTTAGAAGGGAGGCTATTCATGCTGATTGAATTTCCGCTAAAAGAAGAACATAAAATCATGATTGAGCTTATAAAGGAAATTGGGGAAACTTACATCAAACCCTACTCTTTAGAATGGGATGAGAAGGAAGCTTACGACGCAACGCCTATAAAAGCCCTTGCTCAGGCTGACCTTTTTGGTCTTATCATCCCAAAGGAGTATGGCGGGCTTGGTTTTGGCACCTTTGAGATGTGTCTTGCAGTAGAGTGGCTCTCCTATTTTTGCGCTGGAGTTTCAACAACCTATGCCGCAAGCTTTCTTGGTGCCTACCCTATCATTCTCTTTGGCAGTAAAGAGCAGAAAGAAAGATACCTTCCTTCCATTGCCGAGGGTGAAAAGCTTTGCGCCTTTGCCTTAACTGAGCCCCAAGCTGGGAGCGATGCCTTTGCCATAAAAACCACTGCCAAGAAGGATGGAGACTTCTACGTTCTTAACGGAATAAAACAGTGGATCACGAACGGAGGAATTGCCGACATCTACATTGTCATTGCCTTGACAGACCCAGCGAAAGGGGCAAGAGGGGCAAGTGCATTTATTGTTGAGAAAGGGGACCCAGGTTTTGTGGTAGGCAAAAAAGAGAAAAAACTTGGGCTTCGAGCCTCAGTTACCACGGACCTAATTTTTAACGATTGCCGAATTCCCAAAGAGAGGCTCATAGCCAAAGAGGGGATGGGCTTTATGGTTGCCCTCAAAACCCTCGATTATGCAAGATGTGGAGCAGGAGCTCAAGCCTTAGGTATTGCCCAAGCTGCCCTAGAAGTAAGCCTTAGGCATGCAAGAACCAGAGTTCAGTTTGGTCAGCCTGTATATCAGTTTCAAGCGGTAAGCCATACCTTTGCCGAAATGGCTATGAGGCTCTCATCGGCAAGGGCTTTAGTTTATAGCGTTTGCCAGTATATCGATTCTGGGGCTAAAGACTTTTCTGGAGCCTCAGCAATGGCAAAATGTTTTGCTACAGACCAAGCTATGTGGATCACAGAAAGGGCTATCCAAATGATGGGTGGTTATGGCTACATGAGGGACTATCCTGTTCAAAAATTCTTTAGAGATGCTAAATGTCTTCAGATCTATGAAGGGACAAACGAGATTCAAAGAAATATCATAGCAAGAGAGCTTGCCAAATGGATAAAGGTATAGATAAAGGTATAAAATTTGCTTGATGCTTAAAGGAGGCTCTTTCATGGGAAGGGTTGTAGTTTGCATTAAGGGGGTGCCAAAGCCTGGGACGGTAAAGGTTGATAAAGAAACTCATACCCTTCGCCGGGAGTCAGCTGAGCTCATCCTAAACCCGCCCGACAGGTCTGCTTTAGAAGTAGCTCTAAGATTAAAAGACCAAGCAAACTTTGAGGTTATAGCAATTAGCATGGGACCACCAAACACGGTCCCCATTTTGCAGAAGGTTTACGCCTTAGGAGTAGATGACCTGTATTTAATCTCCGATAAAGCCTTTGCTGGCTCAGACACCTTAGCAACCTCTCGAATTTTAGCCAGAGCCTTAAGTCTTCTCTCCCCCTTTGATCTTGTAGTCATGGGAGCAAGGTCAATCGATGCGGAAACCGGGCAAGTACCCCCAGAAACAGCAAGCCTTCTTAAACTTCCATCCATAACCTATGTGAAGGAGATTAAGTTTGTTGACGGGAAGTTTATCGCTATCCGTGAAGATGATTTTGGGGAGGAGGAGGTAGAATTTCCTTCACCGGCTGTGGTTAGCGTTGTGCCTGAGATAGATTATGTTAGACCACCATCCTTAAAACGCCTCCTTTCCTTGAAAGAAGTAAATCCTAAAATTTTAACCAACGTCGAGCTAAATCTTGATGAAGCTTCTATTGGTCTTTCTGGTTCTCCAACTCAAGTTGCTGAGGTGTTTGAGAAAACCTTTATCTCACGAGGGGAAATCTTTGAGGGAGAGCCGGATGAGCTAGCTGAAAAGCTTATTGAGATCTTAAAAGAAAAAGGCTTTTTAGCTTAATGCTTCTAAAGGGGGCTAAGCGATGGCTGAATGTATCTTTGCTTTTGGGCAGTGCATTGAAGGTAAGCTTCATCCTGCAAGCCTTGAAATTTTAACTCCCTTAAGAGAGGTTGCGGATCGGCTAAACAAAAGATTGATCCTTATAGGTCTTGCTGATGACAAGGAAAAATTTCTAGCTATTCCGGCACTAAAAAAGTTGCTTGCTGATGAGGTTTGGTGCATCGCTCATCCAAACCTTAAGCACTTACCCGATGACCTATGCGAGAGGGTTCTTGTCTACTTAGCAAGAGAACATAAGCCATATGGAATATTTTTTCCGGCAACTAAAAAAGGGCTTTCTGTTGCCCCAAGAGTTGCTGGAAGCTTACAAGCTGGACTTTGCGCTCATGTCAACGCCTTTGAAATAAAGGATGGAAATCTCTTTCTTCTTCGTCCAACCTACGGCGAAAACATCATCGCAAAGCTAACCTCCAAGACGCTCCCCATCATGGCAACCGTAGCCTTAAACACCTTCCCCATAAAGGAAGCTGAAAAAGAACCCTTGATAAAAGAGATAAAACTACCTGAAGATTTTGACTGGTCAACGAAGCTAACCATCAAGAACTTTAAACCGGCAAAGAAAGAGCCTTCAAGGCTAAGCGTTGCTAAAGTTGTTGTAGCTGGGGGCATGGGTTTAAAAAGCAAAGAAAACTTTCAGATGCTTTTTGAGCTTGCTAAAATCCTTAACGCTGAAGTTGGGGGGACAAGACCCGCGGTGCATGCTGGCTGGGTTGAGGCAGAACGGATGATAGGGGTAAGCGGAGTTTCGGTAAGACCAAAGTTATACCTTGCATTTGGAATCTCGGGAGCCATTCAACATACCGTTGGCATGGAGGGATCGGAATTTATTGTCTCGATAAACATAGACAAACAGGCACCGATGATGAAGATGGCTCATGTAGGCTTCGTATGCGATGCTCCCTCTTTCCTTGAAGCTTTGTTGCGAAAACTTAAGGCGAAGGATTAACTGGTAAGGGTTTTCCATTTTTCCCTTATCCTCTGGACATGGTCTCCCTCCCAGTAGATCCTTCCACAGCTTGGACAAAGGTTAAACTCATTGTAAAGCTCGTAAGCCTTGGGCGGAATTTTTTCTTTATAGTCTTCTTTATTGACAGGAATAAGGTTAACTCCACAAATAGTGCAAATGTCAAGCTTAAGCTCCAGGTCTAAATTTAGCTTATTAAGTAGACGTTTTATTTGAGCTTTAAGGTTATCCCTTGGTAAAAGAAGAAAGTCTGCTCCAGCCTTCTCTAAAACCCTTGCGGTCTCCTCGCTTGTAATAAGAAAAAATTTTTCTCGATTTTCAAGGATCGTCTTTAAGTCTATTCTCTGTTGAGCGATTTCTGCTTTGTACCCCAGAAAACGCAACCATTTAGCAAGGCCCCTTAAGCTTGATTCCAGATAGAAAACTAAATCTCGCGATGGCAATTTCATTTGCTTTTCTCCCTTGGCAAAAAGTTTAAAATTAGTATACTACAATCAAAATGATAAAATAATCTGCACAAAAAAATATGAACAATCAGGTTAATTTTAAAGAGTTGTTTAAAATATTCATTTTTTTCTTTTTTTTCTTCATCTTTAACTTTCTTATTTTCTCAGTTGCTCATTCTTTTTCTTTAATTTCAATCTCTGAAAAGGACGAGGTTGAGCTTGGCAAGATCTATGCAAATGTGGCTATTGATGAGTATGGAGGGAGGTTTCCTGAGCCAGAGGTTCAAGCCTATCTTCAGCGCCTTGGAAAGAGGATTGCCGAGCAATCCCCTCGCAAAGTGCCTTATACTTTTTACTTGGTAAACTCAGGGATTGAGAACGCCTTTGCCCTACCAGGCGGACCGGTGTTCGTCACTCGGGGATTGTTTTTGATGATAGATACTGAAAGCGAGCTTGTTGGCGTTCTCGGGCATGAAATCGGACACATCACAGCAAGACATCATATCAAGTTTGTAGAAAAAAACATGACCCTTAGCCTTCTTCTCCAGATTGGAAGTTTGTTTTTGCCTCAGAATCTGGCAGGAGAGGCTTTGTATCAGCTTGCTCAAATCTCAGCAGGGCTTCTTTCCCTTAAATTTAGCCGGGACCAGGAACGGGAGGCTGACGCCTACGGGTTTGAATTCACTGTAAAGGCCGGCTATAGCCCTGAGGGGATGTATGAACTCTTTAAAAAGTTTAAAGAAAGAGAAAAGAAACGCCCGCCTGAGTGGTTATCTACTCATCCCTTGCCTGAGTCGAGGATTAAAGAATGGCAACAAAGAATGCAAACCTATAAACCAACGGGCGCTTTGATCAAAGACCGCGAGGAGTTTCAGAGGATAAGGGCTATTGTCTTAGCCACGACGGAATCCTTTAGGTTAAGCGATGAGGCTGAAAAGCTCTTTAAGGACAAAAAAATTGATTTAGCCAAAGAAAAGTTTATGAAGGCTTTAGAGGTCTATCCTAAAAACATTCCTGCTCTTCTTGGACTTTCGAAAATTCTTATAAACCAAAAGAAGTATGAAGAGGCAAAAGAATACGCTAAACGGGCAAGAGTTTTAGATGAGAAACTAAGCTCAGCTTATATCCTTGAAGGAATAGCTGAGTTTAATCTCAAGAACTATCAACAGGCTCTAAAGAATTTTGAAAAGGCAAAAGAGCTGATACCTTTTAACGGTTATGCTTATTATTTGGCTGGAAGAGCAAACGAAGAGCTTGGTAAACGAAAAGAAGCTCTGAATAACTACAAGAAAGCCCTTGACCTTGGACCAAGCAATGCCCCTTGGTATCCTGATTGCAAACGGCGCTATCAAATGCTTCGAGGAATTCCTCTTCTATTTTAAAAGGATTAAAAGAGGGATATAAAAATGTTCATCCAAAACCTTATAGAATCGCTTCCTTTACAGTACCACTTTACTACAGCTGGAATTACCATCCCAGTCTTTCTTCCACCGCTTGTTAGTTTTTTTCTTTCTTTGGTTAGCGGAGTAGGCGGAGTAAGCGGAGCTTTTCTGCTTTTGCCCTTTCAGGTAAGCATCCTTAACTACACAGCCCCTTCAGTCTCAGCAACAAATCATCTGTTTAACTGCGTTGCCATTCCTTGGGGAGTTTATAAGTATTGGAGGGAAGGAAGGCTCTATACACCCCTTACGCTTATCATCGCTCTTGGAACCCTGCCTGGAGTGATCATCGGCTACTTTCTAAGGGTTTCTTACTTTCTTGAGCTCAAGAACTTTCTTCTCCTCGTAGGTCTAGTCCTTTTATTCATAGGCGGGAAGCTTTTCTATGACCTAATTTTCCCTCCCAAAAAAGAAGCAACCTTTTCCCAAGTTCCCCCGAGAACTTTGGTTTTTAGCGTAACAAAGCTTTCTTTTGAGTATAGCGGTAGGACCTATGAAGTAAGCTCAATCCCCATCTTTCTCATAGCCTGCGTAATAGGAATTGTGGGAGGGATTTACGGAATAGGTGGTGGCGCTATTATGGCCCCCGTTCTTTTGGCCTTCTTTCATCTTCCTGCCTATGTGTTTGCCGGAGCAACCCTCTTTGCAACCTTTCTAACCTCAGTCATCGGAGTCATAGTTTATACAATCTTTGGAAATGGACCCGACTTTTTGCTTGGACTTCTGTTTGGTATTGGAGGAGGATTTGGTCTATACCTTAGCGCAAAGCTCCAGAGATACTTCCCTCAAAAGGTGATAAGAGGTCTACTTGGAATAGTTATTCTTTATATAGCAATTAGATATATATTAAGATTTTTTGAATGATTCTAAAATTTAGTAGGAAAAATTTCTATCATAAAAGAGCTTTAGTCTAACCTTTTTTAGTTCCTTTAATGTTTCAAGAGGGAGATAGTTTTTAACACCTAAAGTATGAGCCCAAGCTTTGATTTTTTCTTGAAAGTTTTCCTCTTTGAAATGACACATGGTGTAAAGGTTGTATGGAAATTCTGGATAACTTTTCCTAAGATAGCAATGAGTAACTTCTGGGATTTTAGATAGGCTTTTAGCTACCTCGTCAACCCTTTTTCCCTCTACTTCCCACACAATCATTACATTGTGTTTGTATCCAAGTCGTTGGTGTTTAAAGAGGGCGCCAAACCTCCTCAACGCCCCTACCCTTTTCATCTTCTTTAACCAAGCGAATATGTCTTCCATCTTACAATTTAGTTCCTCGGCTTTAAAAAGAAAAGGTTCTTTTACCAAAGGAAGGGGTTCTTGCAAAACTTTTACCATCCTAATATCATCTTCGGTAAAATTAAAAGTTCTTCGGCTCTGGAAATCCTCTCCCCCTTCTTGCTCAACTTCAAATACAACCGAGGTCTTATACTTCTTTAGAATGGGAAGAAACAACAATCCGTTTTCAGTAAATTCCTGACATAAAGCCTTGGCTTCCTCTATAAGGTCCTTCCCCTCAGGGACAACTAGGGTGAACCAAAGGTTGTATTCATGGTTACGAAGATAGTTGTGGCTTACTCCTGGGTGGCTATTGATACGGTCTATCGCTAAGCTTAATTTTTTTTCGCTAACTTTAAGGGCAAAAAGTGATGATCGATGCCCAAAATACTCTGGGTTAAAGATGGCAGAAATCTGCCGAAGCTTCCCTTCTCTTTCCCAATCTCTAAGAAGAGAAAGGAGCTCAACCTCTTTTAGCCCAACTCTTTTAGCGATGGCTAAAAAGGGTCTTTTGGTTAGGGGGAACTCCTTTTGTAAAAGCCTAAAGAGCAATTTTTTAGCTTCGGGATTAAGCTTATGTTCCATAGGAAAGAAGATTCTTTAGATACTTTATTCTTTTCGGGTGTTTGAGCTTTCTTAAAGCCATGCTTTCGATCTGTCTAATCCTTTCTTTGGAAACCCCAAATTTCTGCCCAACTTCCTCTAAAGTATAGGCTTCTTTTTCTCCTATACCAAACCGTAAGCGGATCACCTTTTCTTCGCGAGAAGAGAGGGTGCTAAGGAGTATCCTTACCTTTTCTGACAGCTCATTGTTAAAGGTGTATTCATCAGGACGGGTTGAGTTCCCATCCTCTATGAATTCAAGCAAAGTTTTATCTTCATCATTGTGAATGTTTGTCTCTAAAGAGAGAGGTTGCTTCACATATCTAAAAATTTGGGTTAGCCTTTCGATGCTCATACCAGTTATGTTTGCTATATCCTCAATTGTTGGGTCGCGTCCATACTCTTGATAGAATTTAGTAGAGACAATTTTACTTATTTTGTATATGGTTTCGATGATATGCACTGGAATTCTGATTGTCCTAGTATTTTCAGCTAAGTATTTAGTGATACTTTGTCTTATCCACCAAGTAGCATAAGTGCTGAATTTAAACCCTCGGCGATAGTCAAACTTTTCTATAGCTTTCAAAAGCCCAAGATTGCCTTCTTGTATAAGGTCGGCAAGAAGTGACCCACGAGGTGCATATTTTCTGGCAATAGAAATGATAAGCCTAAGATTTGATTTTACAAACTGTTCTTTAGCCTTCTTTATCTCTTGAAATCGATTTTCAATAAGCTCTGCTGAAACCAATACCTCTTCTACTGGTATACCAAAAAACTCTTTTGCCTTCATACTTAATTTTGACAAAATATCTTGATTATGCAAAGATTTATATTTATTAGCGAAATCTCTAATTTCACAAGATAGTTCATCTAAAAGAATTTTTGTTGGACGAACCTTATATATAAGGTCTAAGATTCTCTCAATAATAACTTCTCTATCTTCTTTTGACTGTTTTTCCTTTGTAGTTAATAAATGATATAAATCATTTAATTCTTTTTTTAACAATTCGAGCCAAGTTTCTAATTCTTGTTCTTTTTTTGCCAACTCTTCACAATCTTTAAAAAGCTTATCTAAAGTCTTATCTTGTGAATGCTTAACAAGAAGGTTGTAGAATTTAACCACTTGAGTTGGATAGAGTAGACAGGCTTTAATGATGTCTCTTTCGGCTACCTCGATAGCCCTACCTAAGGCTACCTCCTCCTCTCTTGTGAGAAGAGGATGGTTAGCCACCTCTTTAAAATAAAGCCTTACAGAATCGTCAAGAACCTTTTTAAACTTTATCTCTTCTTCATCTATCTCTTCTTCATCTAAAGCTTCTTCTATTGGTTCAACATCGAATCCATCTATAAATTGTTCGTCTTCAAAAAGACACAATTTCCTCTGAGGCATGGAACGCCTCCTTAGCTTATTTTACAACTATTTAATCTTAAAGCATGCTTTATTTGATATAAATACTGTTCAATATTTTCTTTATCGAAAGATACTTCACCTTTTTCTAAACACTCTTTTATTTTTTCTATTTTTAAACGAGCCCTTTCTTTCATGATGAAATGTAAGATTTGCTCAAAGGCAGACCTTTCGTCCTCAAAGGGAGGAGAAAAGAAAAGGTCGCTGTATATCTCCTGAAAGAAGGGATCTAAGATTTCCTGCGGGTCAACACCAGCATCGTAGGCCGAAAGTAAAGTCTTTATAAATTCTGTGTAGGGGCTACTGTCATCCAAGATTTCTAAAAGACCTGCCTCTTTAAGAATTTGAGCTTCCTTCGGGTAGTTTACCAAATACTGAGCAATTACACGGTAGGGATGGGAGCAAAGCCCCTCTTCAACGGTTTCCCGATACTCCTCTCTACCTTCGCCTCTCTCAATTCCAGTTGATAAAGCTTTGGCAACCTCTTGAGAAGGTATGTCAAAAAGAGTTGCTAAAAAGGAGATAAGCCTTTTCTTAAGGAAAGGATCTTTGCAAGGTTTAAAAAGCTCCACAAGCTCTTCGAAGGCGCTCTTTGGCTTTGCGAGAACCTTTTCTTGATACTCCTTTTGAATAAACTCTAAAGCATTAAAGGTATAGGGGGCTAAAAACGCATCAGGGGAGCCTTCAACCTTTCCTTTAGACCTAAAAAAACTATCTGGGTCCTCGCCATAAGGCAAAACAACACAATTTGGGAGGATGCCTTGGGCAATAAAAAGGGAGATTGCTCTTAGGGTTGCCTTTCTTCCCGCCTCGTCTCCATCAAAAAATAAAGTTATGTCTTCAGCTAAATTTTTGAGCTTAGCTACATGCCTTTCTGTAAGGGCGGTTCCACAGGTTGCAACTACATTGTCTAAGCCTATCTGCCAGAGGGTTAAAAGGTCAAAATAGCCTTCAACGATGTAAATCCTACCTTTTTGTTTAATCTGCTTTTTGGTTTGAAATAAACCATAAAGAATTTCTGACTTTTTAAATATTGGCGAGTCTGGACTGTTTAAATACTTAGGTTCACTTTTTGGGTCTAAGGTTCTTCCGGCAAAGCCAACGCATTCTCCAGCCTCGTTAAAAATGGGAATAATCACTCTATCCCGAAATAGGTCGATGTAACCTCCGTCTTCAACCCTTCTTATTAGACCAAGCTCCTCTGCCTGCTTTATTTCCTTAGCCTCAACTCTAAGTAAAGAGGATAGAATTCTCCCGTTAGATGGAGCATAACCCAGCATGAATTCTCTTACAGTCTCCTCAGAGATTCCTCTTTCTTTTAGGTAAGACCTTGCTTTTTCTGCTTCTTCGCTTCTTAAAAGCTGGGCGTGGTAGAACCTTGCGACTTTATAGTTTAGCTCGACTAAAGTTTTTTCTTTTCTTTTCTGAGCAAAAAAGCTTTCGTCTACAGAAATTCCACATCTTTCGGCAAGGTCAAGAATTGCTTGTTTAAAATCAAGCCCCTTTATCTTCATGTAGAAGGTGATGACATCGCCTGCTACCCCACACCCAAAGCATTTGAAAATTCCTTTATCAGGGCTTACGGTAAACGAAGGGGTCCTCTCTGAGTGAAAGGGGCAAAGACCTACATAGTTTTTACCAACCCTTTTAAGCTTTACATACTGAGAAACAAGGTCAAGGATACTAAGCCTTGATTTAATCTCTGAATAAAGCTCTTCAAAGGACATGATCAATGTTAGCACTAATTGAGTAATAACACGCCTTGGCAAAAAGGTCAAGAGAGGCTGTTCTAAAAATACAAACCCATTGATACAAAAAAGTTTTTTTCTCTAAAATCTAACCCTGATGTTTGTTAGCTTACAATTCAAGCTTGAAGAGGATGTAAACTTTTTAGGTTCACGATCGTATAAATGCCAATAAATGAGGTAAACCATCTGAAACAATTTTATGCTTAGCATCCCGAGGAAGCCTCTTGCTAATCATTGACCATGTCCAGCTTGCGCCAAAGGTTGATATCCTCGTTTACAAATTAGGTTGGTTAGGGAATGGGTAGGGGTGTAATAAAATAATTTACAAAGGAGGTCTACCATGACTAAAGCATTCGCAGCCTTTAGTATCTTATTTATTTTGCTCTCATTCCTTCCGTTGAACACCGTTGCTCAGCAACGAAAAACACCTGACGTTAAAATTCTCGGACGCAACTGTTATAAGGCAAGGATTATTGAGAATTATCGTGGCCAAATCATTGAAGCAGACGACGGACACATTTATAAAGTTGATAGATTTTACACCATTGATACAAGATTTTGGAGTAAATACGATCGTTTGCTTGTATGTTATACAGTGGGTTCTGTTAATGGGCATATTGTAAAAGTTTATACGCTTAGAAATCTTGATGATGATAGTGATGTGGAAGTTGATGTTAAGAGAATAAAGTAAGGGCAGAAGAGAGGTTTTAGAATGCTCAAAGTTGACATCTTCTCCGCAGGTGACTATATTAACTCGTAGTTATGTGTTATAATAAAAACAGGTCAAAAGTGTTAGGAGGGTGGAAATGAAAAAGTTGTTATTATTATTATTTACCTTGTGTCTCTTATTAGCAAATACAGAATTAAGGGCTCAAGAAAACGATACGCAACGATTACTACAATTACTACTACTACTACAATTACTTAAGTCGTCATGTCCTGAATACTGTTATATAAAATATCAAAATTTCATGAGAGAAGAAGCTGAAAACTGCATTAGGTACTATAGTCGGGAATACTGTAAGATGGAAAACATCCGTGCTAGAGCAAGAGAAGAATACGAAATGTGTTTATTGAAATGTAAATATTAAATAAAGAAACTTTTCCAAAAAAATTTTATACCATAACATTTTGTGAAGCCTTAAGGGTAAGCCAAGCTTCTATTAGGAAACCGATGGAATGAACTCCAAGCGTGGAGAGACGAAAAAATCTCTAAAGTAGCTGGGCAATTTCTGAAGGTAGCTCTCACTTTCTCTATTCTTGGAAAGATTTTACCAAGGGGCCTTTATATTCTGAAGTCCACATATTGATAAAAGGAGCGAAGGTGAGGCATTTTAAACAGGTTATTCCCTTTAGAGGCTGAAGGGACGGTCCCGATAAGGGATTTTTAGAACAGCCTCTAGATATCTCCGAGGAGTATGTGGAGTATGCAAAAAGAAGGCTTGAGAAAGCGGAAAAGGAAAAGGCAAGAGTTCTAAAAGAACTTTCCCTTCACAGTATAGAACTATTCAAAGAGAGGAAAGAGAGAGGATTTTGGAACAAAAAGGCTTAGACTACGGGACGATCTGCGTTCCTATCCCTTCGTCGGTGAAAACTTCCAAAAGTATGGAGTGGGGCACGCGCCCGTCTATTATATGCACCTTCTTTACTCCCTCCTTCAGGGCGGACATACAGCCCTTGAGCTTTGGGATCATGCCTCC
>JBMSAU010000015.1:0-11664 GCA_049414625.1 Thermodesulfobacteriaceae bacterium | reverse complement strand
TTAACGAAACCTTAATTTTTCCCAGAAACTACTTTTTCTCTTGCGCTTTGCCTCTCCTTCTTCTTGAGAGGTTGGATTAATGATACCGGGCTTTGCCTTACCGTCCCAGCCCTCTTCCTTAGCTAATTGCTTAAGGACTTCTTTAGCTTTTGAGGAAATTTTTTTAGGAAGCTCTATTTCAAGAACAACGATAAGGTCTCCCCGGTGCCTACCATCCTTACTTGGTAAACCTTTCCCTTTGATGACTATCTCTTCACCTGGTTGAACTCCTTTGGGTATCCTAATCTTTAACTCCTCGTTAACATAGGGAATAGTGATTTCCTCTTCAAGGAGGGCTGAGATTAAGGGAACCCTGAGGTTTAAGTAAACATCTTGTCCCTTCCGGTAAAGGAAAGGATGGGGTTTAACGCGAACCCTAAGATAGAGGTCACCAGGTCTTCCACCATAAAGCCCAGCCTCACCCTCTCCTGGAACCCTAAAGATGGTGCCGTCTTCAACTCCAGGAGGAATTTCTACTTTGACCTCCCTTTCAGCTAAAATAAGTCCCTTACCACGGCAGGTAGGGCAGGGTTCAATATACTCAAATCCTCGCCCTCGGCAGTCTGGACAGGTGTAGGAAAGCCTAAAGAAACCCTCTACATACGTGACCATGCCTTTTCCACCACAAACAGAGCACACCTTAGTTCCCTTTTTCTTATCATAACCAACACCGCCACAGGTAGGGCAGGCTTCGTGTCTGCTGTAGGTGACCTTAACTTCTTTACCCGTGAAAAGGTCTTCAAAGTTTAGCCAGACTTCGGTTGAGATGTCTGCACCATCTCTCCTTCTTTGTTCCTCCCTGGGAGAAAAGCCAAAAAACTCTTCAAAAAGGTCAGAAAAGGTCCTAAAGATATCCGAAATATCTTCGAAGCCTCTGAAACCATAGGAACGAAGCCCGGCGAAGCCTTGACTATCGTAGATAGCTCTTTTTTCAGGGTCAGAAAGAACTTGATAAGCTTCGGAGATCTCCTTGAACTTTTCTTCCGCTTCTTTGTTGCCTGGGTTCCGGTCGGGATGATACTTTAAGGCTAACCTGCGATAGGCTCTTTTAATCTCCTCCTGAGTCGCATTTCTTGGCACTCCGAGAATGGCATAATAATCCTTATAATTCTGCATAGAGCTTTAGAACTTCGGACTTTTTTGTTTAAGGATCTCAGAGATGTCATAAGGTGAAGTAGGCTTTTCCTTCTTGGCGTAGCGGTCTATAGTCTCAGGAGTGATGAGCCCTGCAGCAACTTCTCTTAACGCGGTAACGATCTCTTTGTTGTCAGATTTTACTAGGGGTTCAGCCCCTTCCCTTAACTGTTTTAACCTCTTTATGACGAGATGAATAAGCTTAAACCTGCTTGGAACGACTTTAAGACAATCTTCCACCGTAACCCTAGCCATAGGCTTCTCCCCTCTAAACTTTCCTCTAAACTGCGACTACTTCAGTAATCTCAGGAACTTCTTTCT
Source organism: Thermodesulfobacteriaceae bacterium (assembly GCA_049414625.1). GTDB lineage: Bacteria > Desulfobacterota > Thermodesulfobacteria > Thermodesulfobacteriales > Thermodesulfobacteriaceae > WYEG01. The sequence goes on along the minus strand of JBMSAU010000015.1, from coordinate 10,170 downwards.
TTAGGTAGCGTTCGATTCCATGCTTTAGAGTCATAAGAGACATCGGACAGGAACCGCAGGCTCCCTTTAGACGGACCTTTACCACACCATCTTCGGTCACTTCTACAAGCTCAACATCTCCACCGTCTGCCTGGAGCATAGGTCTTATCTTAGCCAAGGCTTGCTCAACTGCTTCTTTCATGTTTAACCCCCTTTGTCTTTTAGATTTATATTAAGATAATACAGATTTGCTTGACAGCAAGGGCAGGATAAATATAATAGATTTGGTCTATTCAAATTAGAGGAGGGCATCATGAGGAGCGATAGGATAAAAAAAGGAATTGAGAGGTCGCCGCATAGGTCTCTTCTTAGGGCTCTTGGATTTTCGGACGATGATTTGAAGAAGCCTCTGATCGGCATTGCCAATTCCTTCAACGAGATCGTGCCTGGTCATATCCATTTAAGAAACCTTGTAGAGGCGGTTAAGGCCGGGGTGCTTTCTGCGGGAGGGGTTCCGGTGGAGTTCGGCGTTATAGGAGTCTGCGACGGGATTGCCATGAACCATGAAGGCATGAAGTATTCTCTTCCAAGCAGGGACTTGATAGCGGATTCCATCGAGGTCATGGCCATGGCTCATGCCTTTGATGGGCTTGTCTTAGTGACAAGCTGCGACAAGATTACCCCAGGGATGTTGATTGCTGCCTTTCGCTTAAACATTCCAGCCATCATCATCGCCGGCGGACCAATGTTAACTGGAAACTATAGAGGCAAAGAGGTTAATCTGATCTCGGTTTTTGAAGCTATAGGCAAGGTAAAAAAGGGAGAAATGAGCGAGGAGGAGCTCTCCGAGCTTGAAGCTTGCGCCTGTCCAACCTGTGGGTCTTGCGCCGGAATGTTTACCGCAAACTCTATGAACTGTCTGAGCGAGGCCCTTGGTCTTGCCCTACCCGGGAACGGAACCATACCCGCAGTCTACTCTGATAGAATTAGGTTAGCCAAAGAAACGGGAAAAAGAATTGTTGAGCTTGTTAAGAAAAATCTAACTCCAAGGAAGTTGGTGAACAAAAACTCCTTCTTAAACGCCATAGCGGTTGACATGGCGCTTGGTTGCTCAACAAACACTGTCCTTCATCTCTTAGCCATAGCGCATGAGGCAGGCGTTGACCTTTCTTTAAAAGACTTTGACGAGGTATCAAAAAAGACCCCAGTTCTTGCTAAGCTTATCCCTGCTGGCCCGCATAGCGTAGTAGACCTACATCATGCTGGGGGTATCCCTGCAGTGATGAAGGAACTTTCCAAACTTAACTTGATTGACCTCTCGGCTAAGACTGTTTCTGGATTGACTGTAGGAGAAATCATCAAAAAAGCTGAGGTAAGAAACAGAGAGGTGATAAGACCGGTTGAAGACCCCTATTATAATGAGGGTGGAATCGCGGTTCTTTATGGAACACTTGCACCTAAGGGCTCTATAGTAAAGACAAGCGCTGTTGTGCCTCAGATGCTTAGGCATTCTGGTCCGGCACGGGTGTTTAATTCCGAGGAGGAAGCCTATTCAGCCATTCTTAACGGGAAAATAAGCCCCGGTGATGTGGTGGTGATAAGGTATGAGGGTCCAAAGGGTGGACCCGGTATGAGAGAGATGCTCTCCCCAACTTCAGCCATCGTTGGCATGGGTCTTTCGGAGTCTGTAGCCCTGGTCACGGATGGTAGGTTTAGCGGAGGCACGCGGGGTGCCTGCGTAGGACATGTTTCTCCCGAGGCTCAAGAAGGTGGTCCCATTGCTCTGGTTGAGGATGGAGACATCATAGAAATAGATATCCCTGCAAGGAGGATCGACCTTAAGGTATCGGAAGAGGTCCTTGCTGAAAGAAGAAAAAGATGGAAGCCTCCGAAGAAAAAAATTAGCGGTATGTTGAAAAAGTATCAAGCCTTGGTAAGCTCAGCTGATAGAGGAGCCATCCTAGAATGAACCCTTTTTACCATCTAGGAAGTCTCTTTCTCAAGTTCCTTAGAGATTGTGGTGGGATCTTCATCTTTTTTTGGCAAAGCTTTTTAGCCACCTTTAGTAGACCTTTTAGACTAAGGCTTTTTATCAAACACATGGAATTCATAGGGGTTAAATCTTGGCTTGTAGTGAGCTTAACTGCCCTTTTCTCAGGGATGGTTACAGCTTATCAGGTTCATCATGCTTTGGCTAAGTTTGGTGGGCAGAGCGTGCTTGGGGGCGTAGTAGCCCTTACGCTAACAAGAGAACTTGGACCGGTTCTTACCGCTATCATGGTGGTAGCAAGGGCTGGCTCAGCCATCACCGCAGAGCTTGGTTCGATGCGCATCACAGAACAGATAGATGCCTTGAAGATGATGGCCGTAAACCCCATTCAATACCTTATAACCCCAAGGCTTTGGGCAGGAATTATAACAGTTCCACTTCTAACAGCTATGGCAAACCTAATCGGAATAGCCGGCGGATATGTCGTGGGAGTAATGGTCCTTGGTATAGACCACGGTATATTCATGGCTCGGATGGAAGAAATGGTTGAGCTACAAGACATCATGTCTGGTATCTGTAAGTCTATCTTCTTTGGAGCCTTTTTGGTTTCTGTGTGCGGATATAAGGGCTATTACGCAAGCGGAGGTGCCGAAGGGGTTGGAAGGGCAACCACCGAAGCTGTGGTTATTTCTTCTGTAGGGATACTTATTTTTGACTATATTCTTACGACCCTATTTTTTTAGGAGAACCTTTGCTTGTGCGTGGAATGAGGAAGGTAAAGAGGAGACATGATAACCATAAAAAATCTAAAGAAAAGCTTTAACGGTTTTCAGGTTTTAAGAGGAGTTAATCTGGTAATACCCGAAGGGAAGACTACCTTTATCATGGGGCAGAGTGGAACTGGAAAAAGTGTGCTTCTCAAGCATCTTGTAGGTTTGTTAAGCCCTGATGAAGGAGAAATCTGGTTTGAAAACAGGGACCTTACTAAGCTTAGCGAAAAGGAGTGGCAGGAGGTCAGAAAAAAGATAGGCTATCTTTTCCAAGAGGGAGCCCTTTTTGATTCCATGACCGTTGGGGAAAATGTGGCTTTCCCTCTGATCGAGCATGCCAAATTACCTGAAAAGGAGATAGAAAGAAAGGTTGATGAACTTTTATCTGCGGTAGGATTACTGGAAGCTAAGAATAAGTATCCATCAGAGCTTTCAGGTGGGATGAAAAAAAGGGCAGCCTTAGCGAGGACCCTTGCCCTTCATCCTCAAGTGATCCTCTTTGATGAACCTACAACCGGTCTTGACCCCATCTTGCAGAGGTCTATCCTTGATCTTATCATGGAGGTGAAAAATCGTTTTAACCTGACCTGCGTAATCATAAGCCATGATGTCCCCTTAGCACTAAAATATGGCGATCAGATCGCCTTTTTACATGAAGGTGTAATTGCTCAAATTGGCTCACCTGAGGAAATAATAAATTCGAACCATCCTTTTGTAAGAAAATTCTTAGATTCTGCCCTAATAGATAGGGTAAAGGAGGTAGGCCATGAAGGATAGGGGAAAAACAGAGGTTAAAGTGGGAATTTTTGTTTTTCTTGGGTTGGTTGCTCTATTTTTTCTTACGGTGAGGCTTGCTCAGGAAGCCTTCACTCCCAAAAACACTTACAAGCTTTATGCTGTCTTTGATTCTGTCTCAGGATTGATCCGTGGAGCAAAGGTTGAAATGGCTGGGGTGCAGATTGGAAAGGTGGGGAACATCGAGCTTACACCTCAGGGAAAGGCTAAGGTTGAGCTGAACATATTCCGACAGTATAAAGTTCAGGAGGACGCGGTTGCTGTTGTTCGGACCTTTGGTGTCCTTGGAGATAAATTTATCGAGATAAGACCTGGCACCTCTGCAAGGTTTCTTCCTGAAGGTGGGATGATAGCCAAAACCGAGAGCCCTGTTGACCTTGACCAAATTCTTGCAAGCTTAGGACCGACGATAGAAGGTCTAAAAGAGCTACTCGGCACTAAAGAGGGGCAAGAAAACCTCAAAGCATTGGTAGCGAACTTCCGGGAAGCAAGTGCAAGCATAAAAAGCATCGCTGAAAAGGTAGAAAAAGGACAGGGAACTCTGGGTAAACTTTTAACCGACGAAAAACTATACAGAGATTTGACTACCACTGCTGAAAACTTAAAGATACTTTCGGCAAAGCTCGAAAAAGGGGAAGGAACTCTTGGGAAGCTTATAAAGGATGAGGAGCTTTACAATCATCTTAAGAAAACCTCGCAATCCTTAGAAAAGATAGCTAAAAGGCTTGAAAAAGGCGAGGGAACTCTTGGGAAGCTGATAAGCGATGAAGAGCTATATAGAGAGCTGAAAGCCTTATCCAAAGACTTAAGAGCCACCTCGCAAAGCTTACACAACATCGTTGCTAAGATAGAAAGAGGAGAAGGGACGCTTGGTAAGCTGGTTAAGGATGAATCTCTTTACCACGAAGCCAAAAGGACCCTTCGCAGTATAAACCGGGCAGCAAAAGGAGTGGAAGAGCAAGTTCCTATTACTGTGCTTGGGACGGTTGCTGGAGCGGCTATGAAGTAAAGGGTATGGTTTATTTAATTTCGGCAAGCGCAGGAAGCGGAAAGACCTATACTTTAGCTTTAAACTATCTCAAAGAACTTGCTAAACGGATCAACCTTAAGTCAACTCAAGGAGAGGGATATCCCCCTCTACTTTCAAGCATCTTAGTCCTTACCTTTACGAACAAGGCTTCCTTTGAGATGAAGGAAAGGATTCTGACCTTTTTGGAAGAGATTGCCCTCTCTACGGAAAGGGGAGAGGCCTTATCGAGGGAAACTGGTGTTTCACCAGAATTGGCTCAAGAACTTTTGAAACACCTTTTTCTTTATTATCATAAGCTTAAGGTAAGCACCATAGACAGCTATCTTTATCGGCTTTTTCGAGGTTTAGCCTACGAGCTTGAACTACCTTCTCAGTTATCGGTTGAAAAAAACTTATCAGAAGAATTCTTGGAGATGGCTCTTTTAAACTTTTATTATCGTGCAAAGGAAAATGAAAAGCTTTTCTCCCTCCTTGTTGAGCTAATACACTTTATCCTTGAGGAAGAGGAAAAGGGCACAATTAACCTTAAATCAAAACTAATAAAAAGACTGAAAGACTACATAGAGCAGCAGGTCCGAGGAAAAGAGGTTGAACTTAGGTATTTTCCCAAGGATTCACATAATAATCGACCTTACAGAAGAGCTTTAGTCTACTACAGTCTACTTCAAGAGCTTAAACAAGACTTAGAGCGGATTCTTCTATCCCATCGCAAGGTCTACATGGGATTTTGGAAAGAAAAGCTGAAGAGGTATCTTGCAGATGAAGGCTTACTTCCTTGGATTTATTTTAAGCTTGGTAGGGTTGAGTGTTTAATAAAGGATGAATCCCAAGACACAGATGTTCTGCACTATCATGCCCTAAGTCCAATATTTGAAAATCTATTGGCTGAAGGGCATCCGATCTACCTTGCTTGGGACCCAAAGCAGTCTATTTACCGCTGGCGCGGAGCAGACCCTGATTACCTTTTTTCCTGGAAAGCCTCCCTGGTTGAAAAAGGCTACAAAGTTTACGAGCAAAAGCTTGATAAAAACTATCGAAGCTGTAAGAACATCGTAAAATTCAACAATGCCCTCTTTTTCCCGTTGAAAACAGATAGGGTTGCTAGTTTAATTTTCCCTTTACTTAAGGCTTACTCGGGTCTCGAACCTAAAGACAGAAACAATAAACCCCCAAAGGAGATAGAAGAATTTTTCTTTAGCTCCTTTGCCCCGCTTTTTTGTGAAAAGCTAAAAGAAATGTTTAAAGACCTTGAACAAACCTGTGAAAATAATTACAACGGGAAGGTTGTTATATACTATCTGAAAGTAAGAGACGACAAAAGCTTACTTAAAGATAAAATTCATGAAGTTATAAGAAGCTTTTTAGAAGAGGTTAAAGCTAAAGATGAAGCTTCAGAAAAACAGTCCGATACAGCGGTACTTCTTTTTAAGAATGATGCCCTTTCAGAGCTTTATCAATTTTTATGGGAAAAGGGCTTTAGCGTCACCTCAAAGGAGATAGCTAAACTTAACAAGTCTCCTTTTGTTCATGGTCTTCTCGGTTATCTTGAGCTTCTTCTTAATGAAAATAATGAGTTAGCCTTAGCTAAGGTCTTAGTCAACATCTTCCCCGAGATAGGAAGAGAAATCTTAGTAAGCTATGCCCGGCTAAAATCTCTCCACAAATCCTTGCTGGGTGATTCCCAGGCGAATGCCGAGGAATCTACCCCTCCTCTATGGGATTACCTTAGGTCTTTGCATCCTGAATTTTTCGAAAAAAACATCCTTAAGCCTCTGCAAAAAGGAAAGCTCCTAACTCCTTACGATTTTCTACAGCATATATGGAAAAGTTTGAGTCTTTCTAAAAAGTTTCCTGAGGAAAAGCCATTTTTTTACACTCTTCTTTCTCTCATTCTATCCAAGCAGAAGGAGGGCTATAGTCTTCAAAACCTACTTTCATTTCTAACTGAGGAAGTTGAGGGAAGAAGTCCAAGCCTTTCAGAAAGGGCTGAAGTTACTCTAATGACCATCCACAGCGCAAAGGGGCTTGAGTTTGATAACGTAATAAGCGTTCTCGACTATCCAAACCCTACAGGAAGTGGGAGAGAAAGCTTCCCTCTTCGGCTTCAAACGGAAATAGGCTTCTTTTTTGGAAAAAAATCTGAATTGAGCGACCTCTCTGAGTGGAAAGCCTACCTTGAGGAAAGGGCAAAGGAATTCATGGAGATGATCAACCTTATGTATGTCACCTTTACTCGAGCCAAAAGAAACCTCTACGTGATAGTTCCAGTCAAAATGGAAAAGGGAAGATTAGTTGGAGTAAGCTATTCGGCAAAGCTCTTCTGTGAGTTAAAGAGGTTAATTCCTATCGAAGATTTACCCTTTATTGAAGAAAGAAAGGAAGTCCTTTCAGGTAAATCGAACTTATAAGCCTTAAAATATATCTTTTAAATCTATCTCGAGACCTTCTAAAACTATGGACCTTAAGACCTCTCCAACCTTATATTCCCGATGAAGTTTGAACCCCTCTTCAGTCAGAGTATAGAGTTCTATTGTTTTCTTGTCCGGGTCGACAATCCAGTATTCTCTTACCCCATGTCTTGCATATAACGATTTCTTGTAAAACCTATCCTTTTTCTCTGTAGCGGGTGAGAGGATCTCTATTACCAAATCTGGAGCGCCTCTTATCTCTTCTTCCTTGATGATGTCTAATCGGTCTTTAGAAATAAAGATTAAATCCGGCTGGACTACATCGCAACCCTCTTCACCCTCTAAAACAACATTCAGTGGGGAATAAAAAATCACTCCTGAACTAGTTTTTTCAACAAAAAGCTTGATTAAAAAATAAATTTGACCAGAAATTCTCTGATGATATGTAGAAGGTGCTGGGACCATAATAATTTCTCCGTCAAGGAGTTCATACTGCTTGTTTTCACAAACAGAAAGACTTTTATAGTCTTCATAGGTATACTTTATTTTTGGCTTGGGCACGGCAACAGACATTGCTAACACCTCCTTAACACCTCTAAGAGATTATAGAATTTTATTCTATTGGATCAAGCTACTCAGAATTCTTTAAGAAAAGCTAGAAGTTCCCAAAAATCATTAACACAACGGATGGCCGGCAAACTTTTATTTTTATAGGCTATCAAAGGCACGCCCACCGCTTGGCAGAGCTTAGCATCAACTTCAGAATCACCAACATATATAGTCTCTTTGGGCTTAACCTTGAATGCTTCTAAGATGGTAGAAAGGGCACGAGGGTCGTGCTTTGGGTATTCCAAGGCTGTCCTGATGAGATGAAAAAATTCTAAGAGGTTGAAATGCTTAAGAAGGGGAATGGTTGAAGTTGTTCGATTGGTGCAAAGGGCAACATAAAAACGCTCCTTAGCCCACCTTAAAAAATCGTAAACCCCTGGTTCAGGCTTAAGATAAGAGAAAAATTGAGTATAAGGTAAAGAGCGTCCTATCTCTTTAAGCTGTTCATAAAGATTCATATCCCCGTTTGCTAAATACCTTAGACATTCGTCAACGGAGTGCATGTGGACAAATTTAAGGTCTTCCTCTTTCAATGGAGGTCTTCCTACCCTTTCAAGGATGGCGTTGTAGTAGGCTCGGTTAGCCTCTAAAGAATCAAAAAGAACGCCATCACAATCAAGGACGATAAGCTTTGGCTTCTCAAGGTTCATCATCAACTTTTTCTTTCTAAAATATAATCTGCAATAAAGTTTAGGGCTGATTTTGCTTGACTATCCTTAAAAAGGTTTAAGGCAGATTTAGCTTTTTTCAACAGCTCCTCTGCCTTGAGCCTTGCTAAAGAAAAACCTTGAGCCTCTTCAATCAGCTCTCTTGCTCGAATAAAATCATCTTTTGTAGGATTAGGCTTGGTAAAAAGCTCCCTTAGCTCCTTTTGGGCTTTATCATTTGCCGAACGGAAAGCAAGGATTACAGGAAGGGTGATCTTCCCTTCAAAGAAATCCCTGCCAAGGTCTTTTCCTGTTTCTTCGCTTATCCAATCAAGGAGGTCATCGATTATCTGGAAAGCAAGACCAAGGTCGCAACCAAAGGAGCTTAAAGCTCTTTGTTCCTCCGGGCTTGCCTGAGAAACTATGGCTCCAACTTCACAGCAAGCAGACATAAGGACTGCGGTTTTTCTGTAGATAACTTCAAAGTACTCCTCTTCGGTCATGCTGAGGTTATCAAAATTCAGGAGCTGAAGCACTTCCCCTTCGCTCATCAACAGAGTGGTCTTAGTGATCACATCCATAGCTTGATGGTTGCTTAGTTCGCTTGCTATCCTTAAGGCTTTGGCGTATAGATAATCACCAACAAGGATAGTTGCCTGATTACCCCAAAGGGTTCGCGCTGCCTTTCTTCCTCGCCTAAACTCAGCAGAATCCACAACATCATCATGAAGAAGAGTTGCCGTATGCAGATATTCAAAAAGTAGGGAAGTTCGATATAGGTTAAAAGTAAAATCTTTTTTTGGAGAATTTTGGCAGATCTTTGCGCTAAGCACAAAAAGAAGGGGTCTTATCCTTTTTCCACCGGCAAAGAGAATATACTCGCTAACCTGATTTATAAAATCATTCTGAGAAACCCTCTCTTCTTGTAAAGCTTTTTCAATGTTATTAAGCTCTTCCTTGATGTAAGCAATGATTTTTTCCTTCTCAAAAAGATGAAACATCAGATATCTCCTTTTTCTAAATTACTTTTCTAACTTAAACTGGATAGGAAGCTTTATCAACACTATTTGCTTTGGGCGAGGAAAATGTTTGCTTGCCCTTTTTACGGCGTTTACTGCTGATTTATCAAGGACTTCAAAGCCAGAGCTCTTAAGGACCTTTATTTCCTCAACTTCCCCTGTTGGGTTTAGTCTAAAGAAGAGCAAAACTTCACCTTCCCAGCCCATCCGCCGAGCAAGGTAAGGATATTCTAAATGCTCACGAACAAGCTTTGAAATTATAGAAAACTGAGCCTCTTCTACCTTTCCTGAGGGCTCGCTTCTTTTTGCCATATCCTCTTCCTTTAAAGTATGGTCTGCTGTAGAAGGGCTCTTAGTTACTCCTTCAAACCTTGAGCTAAGAGATATCCCTTCTTTGTTTGTCATGTTCAAGGCTTCACTTACTTGATTTTTAATGTCTACAGAAGTTTGAATTTCGAGTGCCCCCTCTTTAAAACCCTCTTTCAAGGGTGGTTCGGCTTTAGAAATTAAATCTTGATTAGGGTTAAATTTTTGTGGAATAGGTTTTTTAGCCAGATGATTATCTGGTTGATTGCCCCTTAACCTTTGGTCTTTATGGACAAAAGAGGCAACATCCCTTAAGTGGACCATGACTAAATCTGTTTGCAACCTGTTTATCTGTTCTTGTGAGCGATAGAGAGGAATAAAAAGAAAAAAGAAAAAAAGAAGATGCACAAACAATGAAAGAATAAAAGACCTAATGTTAAAACGAACTGAGATAAAAAAACGCGAGGGCATGTCTTTAGAATAACACAATTATACCAAATTTCACATGTAAAGGTTGTTTAACCCACTCCTATTCTGCCAAGCATCCTTTGCTTGTCCTGCCAAGGGTAGCGAGGGCTCACTTCCCTACCCCTCTCTTTTCGAAGAGAGCAAAAAAT
>JBMSAU010000014.1:0-3461 GCA_049414625.1 Thermodesulfobacteriaceae bacterium | reverse complement strand
CGTCGCATAAGCATACATAGAAATGGTAGCATTCAAAACTGCTCCGCCATAAATATCTGAGTAAGGGCTAACATCAGTTCCACCACCGGCAAGCCCAAGTCTAAGGGGTGCCATCGAACGGATTACCATTCCGACGACCTCCTGCATAGTTCTTCTATGTATTTTTTAATTTTCTCTCTAACACTTTGCGTTATTTGTGATACCCAATAAGGAATATCCTCAGCCTTTGTAAAAAATTGGAATCTATCCTTTAACTCTATGGGCAATGGCACAAGTTTAATATAGTAATCGTAATCCTTTGACGCATCTGTATATCTCTGTTCTTGCATTGTCTGAATTACAATTTTTGCTATTTCTATATGAGCAATAGGATCTCCCGAACCTAAGTTGTAAATGCCGCTGGGTATCCTTTTATCTTGCCAAGTAGTGTATAAAACTCTACAAACATCTTCAACAAACACATAATCCCTTTTTATATCTTCATTAAACAATTCTATAATACCATCATCTTTGATAAACCTAAAAAATCTGTAAGGTATGCTTGCATTTTTACCCTTATGAAATTCGCCCAAACCAAAGACATTAAAGAATCTATATCCTACAATTCTTGTTACGTCTTTATTCTCTCTAAAAAGCTTTCTAATATAATTATCAAATAGAAGTTTTGAAAATGCATACGGATTAAGAGGATGCTCAAAGTCATGATGAGGTATGCATTTTTTGCTGTTGCCATATACTGCACTGCTTGAGGAATAAATAAAGTCGGCATTTTTCTCAATTGCAAAATTAACCCAGAACTTTGAATGTTCAAAGTTTTGTTCCAACATTACATCACCGTTTTTAACCAACACATCTGTATTAGCACCTAAATGAAATATTACTTCTACTTCATAGTGTTTCAATGCTTCATATATGTAGCTGGTACCTTTTTTATAGTTAATGAAGTCAGTAATCACAGCTCCATCCAAGTTAGCAAACTTGTTTTCTTTTTCCAAAGAATCTACCACTATTATATCAGTAAAACCTATATTATTAAGAAGTTTTACCAAATTACTTCCTATGAAACCCGCACCACCAGTAATTACTATCATATCATCCCTCCAAGCTTGCTTTGTATCCTGTAATCTCTAATTATTTTATAGCTACAAACACACCTAATTTCATCTAAGTTAACCCTAAAATTATACCTGAATTCAAGCTCCTTCAAATATTACACAAAATACTCCCTGCTTACCCCGTGAAATTTAGGAAACCTTTCCTTGGCATAACTCCAAAACCCTTCTATCCCATTAATATAGACCTTCCCGTTCGAAAACTTAATACTCTTGTCTATCCTCTCATGCTTAAATCCCTATATTACCAAACCATCATAAGCCTTGAACTTATCCGTGTATATAATGCTACCCCTCTTAACCTTCTTTATCGTTTCCCTCAACAATGTCTCCGCCGCCACATCCTTCACTATCTTTACCTTTACCCTACCTTCCCTCTCAAGTATCCCAAACACTGGTATCTTACCCTTTGCTCCCCTCCCCCTCTTGACCTTCCTTCTACCTCCAAAATAGCTCTCGTCCATCTCTACTTCCCCACTTAAAAATTCGTCATCCTCTGAAACAAACTTAAATATGCACTGCCTAATCCTGTTGTAAATCTTGTGAGTAGTATTGTAAGCTAAATTAAGTTCTTTATAAGTCTTATTAACAGGTACTTCCAAGATAAAGAGTTTAACAGCCAGAATAAATTTAGTAAAGGAAATTTTTAAGCCTTCAAGTATACTATCTTTTCTTATGCTCCATTCCTTCCTACATCCGTAGCATTTAAAGAAGCTTCTTCTTATTCTTTCTATCTTTTGGTGTCCACAAAAGGAACAGCGGTCAAAGGTTTTTAAAATGCCCTTTGCTCTTAAAAACTTTTCTGCTTCCTCTTCGGAAGAGGTAACTTTGACGAGTTCTACTAAATTCATCTTCACCCCCATGCTTTATTATAGCATGGTGGAATAAATTGAGCAATCACCTAGATTTAATATTCTATCAAAACTGCTCCCCCATAAATAATAAATATCCGAGTAGGGACTGACATCAGTTCCACCACCAGCAAGTCCAAGTCTCAAAGGTGCCGCAGAGCGTATTAGCATCTTGCCCCTATTTTTTATTCAAAACATTATCAATCACATTAAGTAGTTTTTCTTCGTATATCTGCCATGTAAAGTTATTTTTAATAAACCCTCTTGCATTAACCTTTAAATATTCAAAATTTTTAGGGTTCTCATAGATTTTGTTTATCAAATTTGCCATATCTTTTGGATTATCGCAAACCAAAAAATGTTTACCATGTTCAGCTCCAATTGGTTTTGCCGCTAATGATGAAACTATATTAATAGTTCCTAAAGCCATACATTCAAGTACTTTGTTTTGAATACCACCTCCCGTTTGCATTGGAGCAACGACGCATAAACAGGATTTTAGGATTAAATATGGATCTTCTACATATCCAGTTACTTCTACATTTTTAAACCTTTTCGGCAAATCCTGAATTATCTTCTTGGGATTAGCTCCAACTACAATAAACTTTAAATCTCTATTAAGGTACGGTAAAACATTTTCTACAAACCATAGTACAGCATCTATATTTGGTTGGTAATCCATTTTTCCAAAAAATGCAATAGAATTTGCAAACCTATGATCGTACTTTTCATAATTTAACAATAATTCATTTACTCCATTTGGTAACCATTCTGTTTTGCTTGGTTGCTTGAAAAAATCTCTTTCTTCTCTATTAACAAACAGTGTTTTATCAAATTCTTCAATACAGCGTTTTTCAAATTCTAATAACCTTTTGCTTTCAATTCTATAAATGATTTTCCATTTTAAAGATGTTGTTCTTCGGTAGGACCTTAAGTAATTTAAACCTATAGAATCTGTTATTTCTAATATTTTAGGTTTCTGTTTATTGAAAAAATATTTTGCGGTCCTAATCAAAGTAGCAAATAATAGGTCATATTCTTGGTAAGTTTGATCAATATATTTCTGGACATCTTTAAAATAGTAATAGTTTACCTGTAAAGGAAGTGTATTAGTAAGGAATCCTTTTAATGTATTAAAATAGAATTGCCTTTTATCTTTCTGAAAAATCTTATAGCTTAATCCTAAATCATTTGCCCAATCATAAAATTCTTTTGGAACTTTTTGGTCTGTTATGGATACAAGATGGACTTTAAAGTGTTTAGAAAGGATCTTCAAAAGCCAATAATTTTTTAGACGATCTCCACCTATTGGGGGATAGGGAAGACGAGAAGAAAGAAAGAGAATTTTTCTCATGGATCACCTACTGAACAAGATGTTTTGATATGTTAAAAAAACATCTGGAACTGCTAATACGCCATAATAATAATACACACTTAGTAGTAGAGTTAATACATAAAATATAATTATCCGTATGTCCCTACTTATTCTACTATTTTT
>JBMSAU010000013.1:0-24887 GCA_049414625.1 Thermodesulfobacteriaceae bacterium | reverse complement strand
TCTTGAGGCGGATAAAAAAGTAAGGATGAAGTTTGACCTTATTTTGTGTAGGTATGTTTTGATATACTTTGCTAAGGAGACGAAAGAAAAGGTCTTTATAACTTTATGGGATATGCTCAATCCTTTAGGCTATCTATTGTTAGGGGCAACGGAGCTTCCGCCTTATACTCCACCTGACATGGAAAAGGTAATGATTGGAAAAACAATCTTTTATAAGAAAAAGGGTTAAACCAAGGAGGGTAAGCCATGAACCTTGATGAAGAAATTCTCAAAGATTTTTTGGTTGAAGCTAAGGAAGGGATTAGCAAGCTTGAAGAGGAGTTTGTTGAATTAGAGAAGGACCCTGAAAACGTAGAAATCTTAAAGAGCCTCTTTCGCACGATGCACTCTCTAAAAGGAGCTTCAGGATTTTTTGGTTTTAAAAGCCTGGAATCTATAGCCCATTTTTCCGAAGATATTTTGGCAAAACTTAGGGATGGTCTTCTTAAACCTGAGCCAGAAATAGTTGACATGCTTTTGCAGGCAGTGGATCAGATAAAATACATCGTTGCCTACTTAGAAGAGCACAAACAAGAACCGATTGACGATAGGGTCTTGGAGTTTATCGTTTTTCTTTCGAACTTTACGGAGAAGCTTAAAAAGAGGGTCGAGGGGAAAAAGGAGAAAAAGGAGCCTGAAGAACCGAAGGTAGAAAAGATCGAAGCAGAAAAAACAGCAGAAGAAAAACCTGAACGTGAATTTATAAAAGAAGAAGCCAAAGAGGAGATAAAAGAAAAAGCTCCAGAGATTGTAGCCGCACCAGTTAAAGAGGTAGAAAAGGAAGAAAAGCTTAAAGATAAGCCTCAAGATACTTCTGGAGTTTTACCAGCAAAAGAGCTTACAGAGACCCATGTTAAGGTAGATGTTCATCTTTTAGACCAGCTTATGAATTTAGCCGGAGAGCTTGTGCTTGCAAGGAATAGGGTTGTTCAGCTTGCAAGCAAGTTCCATGATCCCGACCTTCAGAGGAGCGTTCAGACCCTATCTATGGTTACCTCTGAGCTTCAAGAAGCCATCATGAAAACAAGGATGCAACCTATCGGCACAGTCTTCAACAAATTTCCAAGGATTGTCCGTGACCTGAGCAGACAGCTTGGGAAAAAGGTCAATTTGAAGCTTGAAGGAACGGAGACCGAGCTTGATCCTTCTATCATCGAAGCCATTAAGGACCCTTTAACCCATCTTGTGCGTAATTCTATCGACCATGGGATTGAACCCCCAGAGAAGAGGGTAAGCCTTGGCAAACCCGAAGAAGGGTTGCTTGTGATGAGGGCTTATCATGAGGGGGGACAGGTTGTCATTGAGATAGAAGATGATGGGCGAGGTATAGATGTTGAGAAGGTTAAGCGTAAAGCCATTGAGAAAGGCTTGCTTGACCCTCGTGAAGCTGAAAGAATGAGCGAAAAAGAAATTCTTTCGTTTATCTTTAAGCCTGGATTTTCAACGGCGGAAAAGGTGACTCAAGTTTCCGGTCGCGGTGTTGGAATGGATGTGGTTAAGACGAACATCGAGAAGCTTGGAGGCACGGTCGAGCTAAACACAATGAAGGGTAAAGGAACGACGGTTCGGATAAAAATACCTCTGACCTTAGCCATTGTTCCAGCTCTAATTGTAACTTCTCAGGGGCAGAGGTTTGCCATTCCACAGGTAAGCTTAAGGGAGCTTGTTGCCATAAACCCAGAAAAGGACCTTTTAAAGATAGGAAACACCGATTTTTATAGACTTAGAGGCGAAATAATACCGGTCCTCTCACTCTCTAAAGTATTAAAACGCCCTCAGCAATCGCAGGAGAAAAACCTTGTTATCCTCAATGCTGGGGACAGATTTTTTGGGCTCCTTGTTGACCAGATCTACGACTCGGAAGAAATTGTAGTAAAGCCCCTTGGGAGGTGGTTTAAGAACATCCCCCTCTACAGCGGGGCAACTATAATGGGTGATGGGAAGCTTGCCCTCATTCTTGATATCGTGGGACTGATGAAGATGCTTGGTGTTGCCTTGGAAGAGTTGGAGAAGGGCTTAGCAGAAGAAAAGGTGCTTACCATCGAAGAAACTCAATTTATCCTTATATTTGAAGTGGGTAAAGATAACTTTGCCGTTCCTTTAGCTCTGATTTCAAGGCTTGATAAGGTAAAATCAGACCAGATCACCACAATCGGTGGGAAGGAAGTCCTACTCTACAAGGGTAAGGTTATCCCAGTTTTAAGGCTTGAAAATTATCTACCCATTAGCTACCCTGAGTATGGCGAAGAAATAAGCGTTCTTTTCTTTACCGAGAGGGAAAAGACTGTAGGCATCATCTGCTCACGAATAGTTGATACCTTGGAAACAACCTTAGAAGTGGATACAACTATCTATCAACAGCCGGGAATAATCGGTCATCGTATCATTCACGATAGAACCGTTCTTTTCCTTGATATCTATAAGATAATTGAGATGTTTGATCCTGAATGGTTTATCGTAAAAAGAAAAGAAGAAGAGATTATCGAAGAACCTGTAAGAATATTACTTGCTGAAGATTCTCCTTTCTTCCAAAACTTGATTAAAAATTATCTTACTCAGGCTGGGTTTGAGGTTGATGTAGCTGAAAACGGCAAAGTCGCTCTGGAAAAGCTTATGCAAAATCCAGAGCAATATTCTATGTTGATTACCGATATTGAGATGCCAGTAATGGATGGGTTTACGCTCATTGCCGAGGTCCGGAAGAACCCGCAGTTTGTAAACCTTCCCATTCTTGTGCAAACCTCGCTTGCCGGTGAAGATATAAAAAAGAAAGTTATGGAACTTGGCGCTAATGCCTATCAAGTAAAGCTTGATAGAGAAAAGGTGTTAACCACCATAAATGAGCTTCTTGAAACAAGGAAACAAAGGATAAGTCATGCTTAAAGATTTGTTCCCAGGCCAAAACAACGAAGAACTGAAAAGGTTTTACCGGAAAATGTTAAAGGCACTTCATCCAGACTTAGGCGGCGACAAGGAGGAATTTCTTAAGTTTTTAGCTTGGTATAATGATCAGCGTGCAAAGGATAAAAGTCTTAAAGCGGAAGTAGTTAAAAGTTTGCCTTCTCAAGGTAACTATGTTTATCGGTGCGAAGAATTTACTTTAGAGGAAATCTTAACGCTTAAACAAAAGACTTTACTTTTGCCCTTGGATAAAAAATGTCCAGACTGCGATGGAACAGGGTATGACAGATTTAAAAGTCAGGTTTGTGGGTATTGTTTAGGCACGGGACTGATAGAAACTTTAAGCACAAGGAGTGAGGGTAAAGTTTATGTGCCCTGTCCATTCTGCGGGGGAAGGGGTAGGGTGCAAAAGATAATCTGCTCAACCTGTTTAGGTAGGGGGACAATTCGGGATGAGCTAAGAGTGGTTGTTGACCTTCCCCTTGGCTTAGAAGAAGGCGATTATCTTTATCTACCAAAGGATAGATTTAATCTACCTCAAGATGTCTATGTGGAAGTAGTTATCAAAGACCATCCAAACTTTAAAAGAAACGGTAAAGATCTGATCCTCGAACATTCTGTAAGCGTGTGGGAACTTTTACTTTCAGACTTTATCGAGGTTCCAACATTAGAAGGTCCAGAAAGATTAGCAACCTCCGATTTAAGAACAAGTCAGAACATCGTTCTAAAGTCTCGTGGATTGTATTATTATGAAAGGGGAGACCTTAAGAGAGGCAACCTTATAGTTAAACTAAGAGTAATCTTTCCTGTAGACCTTCCTTTAGAAGTTAAGGAATGTTTAAGCTTAGCCTATGAAACTTATAAAAGATTGCACCAAGGAGGCTAAAAGGTATGGATGAGAAAAAAAATCCTTTAGCTTTGGTGGAAGGGAAAAAGGGTTTGCTTAAAGATAAGCATTTAACCTTGATTACTTTTTATCTCGGTGACTTTATTTTTGGGATCCCTGCAGAAAAGGTGGTTGAAATTAATAAGGACTTAGAGATAACGCCTGTTCCTTTGGCTGATGATTTCATTCTTGGAATCATGAACTTAAGAGGGCAAATTGTAACCGTGATTGACTTGCAAAAAAAGATAAAGCTCCAAGGCGACCTAAACTACAGGCTAAATCTTATCATCAAGAGGGATAATGAGCTGTTAGCTTTTTTGGTTGAAAAAATAGGCGATATTTTGGAGGTTCCTATAGCAAAGCTTGAAGAAACACCAGATAGAATAGAAGGACTTGACCGAGATTACATAGAAAACATCTATCAACTTCCGGATAGACTACTCCTTTTACTCAATGTAAATAAGCTCTTTGAAAATTAGATTTCTTCTTCGAAAAGACCAGCAAACTTAAGAAATTTTTTCCATTTTTCTTTTTTATGTTTTGGAAATTCTTCTAAGATTAGAGCTTGCCACTTTGGAGCCTTAGGTTGCTTGATTAGTTTCAAACCTGCTTCCTCAGGGGTTCTGTTCCCTTTTTTGAGGTTGCACTTTTTACAGCAGAGAACTACGTTTGACCAAACGGTTTTCCCTCCTCTACTCTTTGGGATTACATGGTCGATCGTGCGGTCCTTCGGATTGTTTAAAAGTTTTCCACAGTATTGGCAGGTAAAATTATCCCTTAGAAAAAGGTTTTGCCTTGTAAAGATAACTTCGCTCTGAGGTAGGGATTCGTTCTTGGGAAGGTAGATCACATCAAAAAGAAGAATTTTTATGGAAGGGCTTCGAATAAAACGATGTTTTGCCCCGTTTTCTGCGTGAAGTTCACTGATTTTAACCCATTCGGCAAAATCATGAGTTGTCCAATCTTCAGTCATAACTAAAGCTGTTCCTTTTACTAGATGACAGATAGCTTTTTGTAGGTTAGTAATGTGGACCGCTTGATAGTATTTATTAAGAACTAAAACCTTTTCAGAAAGTATGCTGGGATCCATTTAGCTGAATATGGAATTTAGCTTACTACTGGGCAGGTCATTGTATGATTTATAGCTGGTATATTCTGAATCTTTTCTAAGAGAAGTTTAGAGATATCTTCATAACTTGGGACCTCAACTTCAGCTATTATATCATATGGACCCATTATAATATCAAGCTTCTTAATTTCAGGAATGTTTTTTAGCTCCTCAACTACCTTCTGAGTTTTACCTATCTGAGTGTTAATCAGAATGTAGGCTCTAATACCCATGCTCTTCCCCTCCTAATTTAGGTTAAAGTTATTTGTAATAATATTCTGCACCTTTTGCAAATATTCAACCACCTTGTCCACCATCTTACTGGATAAGCTTCCCATTCCGCAAGCAGGAGTGAATAAACTTTGTTTTAACAGGTTATTAATAGAATAAGAAAGCACGCTTGAAAGGTCTTCTAACTGACGAAAGAGGCGGTTTTCTATTTCGGTAAAGTTTATCCTTTCTAAATTCTCTTTATCCGTTGGCACGCATCCCCAGGCGATAAATCTTCCTCTTTCTTTTAAAAAACGGCTTAGTTCTTCAGTGTAAATGGTAAATTTTTCAAAGAAGTTAAAACTATCAAAGCTTACTATGTCTGGGTCGGATTTAAAGACAAGGTCCCAGTCGGTGTTTGCACAAACATGAATACCAGTAAGAAACCCTCTCAGTCTGAGATTTTGAATAAGCTCTTTTAGCATGCTGATGACTTCTTCTTTAGTGACCGTTAGAAATCCGGAGCTACCAAAGCCGGCTAAGCCTGGTTCATCAAGAAAGATGATGACCCCTTTTCCGGTTTCGGAGAGCAACTTGGCTTGGGCAATGGCCTTTAAGGTTAAAAATTTGACAACGAGCTCTCTTAGGTCGGGCATAAAAATTAAGCTTTGTCCTTCAAGGTCTTTCAAGGCTGAAGAAAGGGTAAATGGACCGGTAATCTGCCCTTTAACCCAAGAACCTGGATACAGCCTTGCCTTCTCCACAAAAGGTCTAAGAGCACGAGCGTGCTCTTTAGAAGGTAGATAATGGGTTAAAACCTCATCCCCCTCATCTGTAATGAGCCTCTGGTAATCTTCAAGGGTTTTAAACAAGCCTTCTTCAAAATTAGGATGGGTTAGGTCAATTCTTTCCAGCTCTGGGACAAATCCGGGTAATCCTTCGCAAGCCTGAATAATCATCCCTTCAGATTTAAACCTTGGAAGCTGTGGCCAAGCAGGAATATTAAACTTAAAGGCATAGACTAAAGCAGTGTCGACATCTTCAAAAGGAAAGCTTCCAATATGGGTGGTTTGGCAAGATAATTCAGGGGATGACACACAAACCTCCTTCTTGGGGGATCTCAACGCAGGGATTTTGTTCTTCTTCTAAATTGAGCCTGTTTTTAACAGCTTCAAAACCTGTATAAATTTCAATTCTGTCTTCTTTAAATTCTAACAGACAGGGTAGGCTTTTAAGATTTAGAGCTTTTACTAAAGGATAAGCTTGATTTAACGGGACCTTTTCAAGCTTTAGGCCCAATCTTTCGCTTTCTGCTATGACTTCTTTGCAGGCCGGACAGTGTTGGGAGTAGATGAGGATGAAATTTGTTTTTTCAACATTACCTTCTTTTGAAATAATTGGGGATGGTGATGAAATATAGAAACCCAGGGCAAGGCTAAACATTCCAAGAATCAAAGCCACCAAAAGATGGGGTGAGGTGATGGGTTCGTTTCTTATATAGAGCAAGATAGAAATAGCTCCGGCAAAAGTAATAGAAAACACTATTAGACAAAACCAACAGGGCTCAGCAATGTTCATGAAGAGAAAAAAGATCAGATAGGCATCTCCTATTAGACCTGCGGTTAAAAGATATAGAAGTAGGGTCTTAAAAAAACTACCTCCAGTTTTATGGTATAAGAATAAAAGAAGTATCAAAGCTGTATAAAAAAGGAGGGCAAGGATTAAAAGGTAGTTCTTCCCAAGAAGAAGTAGCTCGCTAGCTATAAAACAGCCAGAGGTTGGACATATGCTTGTCTTGAAGTAATTTTCAAGGATGTATTCTAAGCCTACAAACAGGAGCCCAAGGATAAGGATGAGGTAGGATAGCTTTAAAGTAAGCGGGCTTTTTCTTTTCATGGTTAAAATCAAAGTTTACTCTAACCTAAGCCAATGTAAAGTCTTGTTATCTTTTGGGTAATGATTTATAATCAAAATGGAGCGATGAAAAAAGGTCCTTTGTTATTCGTGTTGATTGTTTTTTTTGTCATATTGTCTTATATCCCTGCTATTTCTAGGGATATTAACATTACTGCAGACAAGATGGAGGTTTTAGAGGATGAAGGATTAATCATTTTTACCGGAAAGGTTTTTGCGGAAGAAAGGGATTTAAAGCTCTGGGCTGATAAGCTGTATGTTTACTACACAAAAAGTGAGAAGGGGCGTGAACTTCAGAGAGGGGTTGCTATTGGAAAGGTCCGTATAGAAAAAGGCAAATGGAAGGCCAGCGCAGGCAAAGCTACATATTTTAAGCCTGAAGAGAAGCTTATCTTAGAAGACCAACCAAAGGTTTGGTATGAGAACCACCTTGTTGAAGGTGATATCGTGATAGTTTATTTTAATGAAGACCGAAGCGAGGTCTTATCAAGAGGAGGAAGGGTTAGAGCGGTAATAAGGAGATAGCATGTCGCTTTTAGCTAAGAATTTAAAGAAAAGCTTTAAAAAAAGATTGGTAGTTAAAGGGGTTAGCGTGGAAGTCGAGAGGGGAGAAATCGTAGGGCTTCTTGGTCCTAACGGTGCGGGGAAAACTACCACCTTTTACATGATTGCAGGATTTTTGCATCCTGACGAAGGAAGAGTTTATCTTAATGATGAAGACATCACAGACCTTGATGTTGCTGAGCGAGCCAAAAGAGGAATAATCTATCTTCCTCAGGAATCTTCCGTTTTTAGGAACCTTACTGTTGAGGAAAACCTCCGTATGGGCTTAGAGGGGGGCAATTCCTCCTCTAACCGCTCTAATAAAAGGGAACTTTTTGAACGCTATGTGGAGCTTTTTGAGCTTAAGGAGCTTCTAAAGCAGAAGGCTCACCATCTCTCAGGAGGAGAGAAAAGGAGGGTTGAGATTGTCCGTGCTCTTTTAACTGAGCCCCTTTTTATCCTTCTTGACGAACCTTTTGCTGGGATAGACCCGATAGGCATCTTCCAGCTAAAGAAGCTCTTTAAAACTCTTAAAGAGGCAAACATTGGTCTCATCATTTCTGACCATAATGTACGCGATACTTTACAGATCTGCGACCGAGCTTATGTTATTGCTGATGGAGAAATAATTGGAAGTGGTGATGCTAAAAGTTTGATGGAAAATTCCTTAGTCAGAGAAAAATACTTAGGACAGGAATTTAGGATTTAGGGCTATGGAGGTCAAAAATCAGCTTAAGCTTGTCCCGCAGCTTCTTTTAACGCCTCAACTAAAGCTTCTTCTTAAAATCCTACCCATGAACACCTTAGAGCTTCAAGATTACCTTCTGGAAGAGGTAAACAACAATCCTTTTTTAGAAGTCGAATTTAAAGACATCTCTTTAGAACTGCTAAGAAAACAGACAAAAAGCAGAGATGAAGTACATCTTAATGAAGAGGTCATTAATGAAGAGGTTGATTGGAACTTTGGGTATGTCAAGTATCACTTTGTAGAAGAGGAGCCGGAGGAAGAGGTAAACCTTCTTGAAAGGACAGTTAAAGCTGAAGAATCCTTAGGTGATTATCTTTTATGGCAGTTAAACTTAAAGGATCTTTCTGAGTTTGATAAAAAGATCGCTCAATACATCATTGGCAACCTTGATGACCGGGGCTATCTTAGGGTCTCGCCAGAAGATATTTCAAAAGATACTGGTTTACCCTTGGAAAGGATAGAAAAGGTTAGGAAGGTAATAAAATTTCTTGACCCAGTGGGCGTTGCCTCCCTTAATTTAAAGGAATGCCTTTTAGCTCAACTTGAATCTTTGGGCTTCAAGGAGGATAGCTTGCCTTACCGAATAGTAAAAGAATATTTAGAAGAAATTCCTAAAGGTATTGAAGCACTTTCTCAGCTTTTAAAGAGTTCGCCGGAAGAGGTTGAGGAAGCTTTGTCGGTTATTAAGGGCCTTGAGCCCTACCCGGCTCGCAACTTTCGTTCCGTAAACCACTTTTCAGTTGTTCCGGACCTTAGGTTTTATGAAGAGGATGGGGAGTGGAAGGTTGAGGTGCTTAAACAGAGCCAATTTGAGGTAAAGCTTAACAATTACTATACCCAACTTTTAAGAAGAAGCCTAAAGGGGTTGCCAAAGCAAACCCAAGAGTATCTTCGGGAAAAGATGCGGCTAGCAGAGACTCTACTTAAAGCTTTAGACTACAGATACACAACCCTTTATCGCATAGGCAAAGCAATCTTGGACCACCAGAAGGAGTTCTTTGAAAAAGGTCCAATGTATTTAAAACCCTTAACATTAAGGATACTTGCCGAGGAGACAAACCTTCATGAATCAACTGTAAGCAGGGTTGTTTCGCAGAAGTATGTTGATACCCCATTAGGAATTTTTCCCCTTAAGTATTTTCTATCCTGGGGTTATGTAAAGCCTTCTGGTGAGGGTATTTCATCTAAAGCAATTATGAACTATATAAAAGAGCTTATAGAAAAGGAAGATAAGTCTAAGCCTTTAAGCGATGCTGAGCTTGCTAAAGAGCTTCAGAAAAGGTTTGGAATAAAGATTGCTAGAAGAACTGTCACAAAATATAGAGAATTGCTCAACATTCCATCCATAAGAGAGCGTAAGAAAAAATAAAAATAAACTTAAATGAACTTATTTAAGGGAGGAGGTGCTATGGAATTTCATTTCACCTTTAGAGGTATGGATTCATCACCAGCCATAGCTGAATACGCGAAAAAAAAGTTTAGCAAGCTTGAGAAGTATTTTTATGGTCCAGTGCATGCTCAAGTTGTCTTCAAAAGGGAGAAGTTTCGTGAAATCTGCGAGGTGATTTTAACGGGTGATGGAGAGAGGATAGTCGTAAAAGAGGAGACAGATGATATATATTCATCCATCGATTTTGCCTATGAGTCCTTAGAAAAGCAAGCAAAGAAGTTAAAAGAAAAGAAAAAGGAGATTAGACCGCCAAGGGGAGGGACTGAAGCAAGACTTGTTTTTTCACCAGGCTATACTGTCCAAGAGGTAGAGATTTCTCCACTTTCAACGGAAGAAGCCTTTGAAATCTTTCGCAAAAGCAAGGATCCAGTTTTTCTTTTTTACAACACCGACTATGATAAAGTATGTTGTATCTACAGGGCTGATGATAAAGAAATCATGTTAGTTCCTGTTCTCTCCTAGTTATGCAACCCTACTTAGTCATCATCACTGGGGAATCTGGGGCGGGCAAAAGCACCGCCCTTCGCACCTTTGAGGATTTAGATTTTCTTGCTATCGATAACTTTCCCATAAGGCTTTTAAAATCCTACTTGAAGGAGGTTAGCGAATCAAAGCTAACGGACAAATTAGCCATGGTTGTTGACCTCAGGGATCCTTACTTTTTAGAGGAGTTTCCTAAGGTGTATGCAGACCTTCGAAGGGAGTATCCAACCTTTGAGCTCTTATATTTAACCGCAAAGACCGAGGTTCTCATCACCAGGTATAACCAGACACGAAGACCCCATCCTCTTTTACGAGAAGAAAAAAACATCGAGTCTGCGGTAAAGAAAGAAAAGGAGCTCTTATCCTTTCTTAAAGATTATGCAACTTACATCATTGACACAAGTAACTTTACCTATCATCAACTTAAGTCGGAAATTCAAAGGATTTTTGGACGAGGTAAAAACTTACACAAGCCTTTTCTGCACATCATCTCCTTTGGTTTTAAGTATGGACTTCCTTTTGAGGTAAACTATATCTTTGATGTCCGGCCTTTACCTAATCCTTATTTTGTTCCTGATTTGAAACCCTTACCCGGCACAGACGAGAGAATAATTCGCTATCTTTTAACTGACCCTAGAACGGAAAAGTATTTGAAGGGTATTGAAGAATTTTTGAGGATGGTTATTGGTTTCCATCTAACCGAGGGGAGACGATATATAGCTATAGGAATAGGATGCACAGGCGGGAGACATAGGTCTCCAGCCATCTCTCAACTACTTTATCAACGTTTAAAAGAGGAGTACGAAGATTTAGAAATAGGGCTAACCCTACGAGACATTGCCCGTGAAGATTGAGCTTAAAGAAGAGGATATTTCAGAAATTGCTGAAATAGAAGCTTCCCTTTTTAAAAACCAAGCCTGGTCCTTAGAACTAATAAGAAGCGAGCTAGAGCGCCCAGAAAATTTGGTTATAGTTGTCAAGGATGACTTTTTAGGAGTTATTGGTTATATTATAATCAAAGTGCTCTTTGATGAGGCTGAAATCTTACGATTTGGGGTAAAAAAGGAAAATCAAGGTAAGGGAATAGGAAAAGGTTTATTAATTGTAGCCCTTGATGAGTTAAGAAGAAGAGGAGTCAAGAAAGTTTTTCTTGAGGTTTCCGCTGATAATATAAAGGCTCAAAGATTGTATGAAAAGTTTGAGTTTAAAAAAATTGGAGAAAGAAAGGACTATTATTCACCGGGAAAACCGGCTTTTATTATGTGTAAAATATTAGAGGAGGAAAACAATGTTGAGGGTAGGAATTAACGGTTTTGGAAGGATTGGTAGAGCAGTGCTTAGGGCACGTTTTAAATATCCGGAGTTTAACAATTTTGAAATCGTAGCTATAAACGACCTTGCAAGCCCTGAAATGATCGCCCATTTGTTTAAGTATGATACTATCTTCGGGAAGCTACCATATCAAGTGGAAATTAAAGATGATTCCATGATAGTGAATCAAAAGGAGATAAAAATATTTCAAGAAAAGGACCCTGCTAAAATTCCTTGGGAAGAGGTTGGCGTAGACTATGTCATAGAATCTACAGGTTTATTTACAGACGCTGAATTAGCAAAAGCACATCTTAGAGGAACAGTTAA
The DNA here is from genome assembly GCA_049414625.1 of Thermodesulfobacteriaceae bacterium. GTDB lineage: Bacteria > Desulfobacterota > Thermodesulfobacteria > Thermodesulfobacteriales > Thermodesulfobacteriaceae > WYEG01. The sequence continues at coordinate 12,967 of JBMSAU010000013.1, read as the reverse complement.
AAGGGTGATCATTTCCGCACCAGCCAAAGGTGAAGATGTAACGATTGTGATGGGGGTCAACGAAGAGGTCTATGACCCTAAAAAGCACTTCATCATTTCCAATGCTTCCTGCACGACCAATTGTTTAGCCCCTGTGCTGAAGCTCCTTGATCAGCATTTTACGATCGAAAGGGGGATGATGACCACGGTTCATGCCTACACAAACGACCAGAGACTTCTTGACATGGTTCATAAAAGTGATTTTAGGCGGGCAAGAGCCGCAGCTTTAAACATGGTCCCTACTACCACAGGAGTTGCTAAGGCTTTAAAGAAGGTTTTACCTCACCTTGCTGAAAAAATTGAGGGAATGTCGATAAGAGTCCCAACTCCCGATGTTTCTTTGATAGATTTGGTCTTGCAGGTTAAAGAAGAAACCTCTGTAGAGGAAGTAAATAAAATTTTTAAAGAAAACCAAAATCGTTACATTGCCTACATAGAAGAACCGTTAGTATCAGTGGACCTTGTAGGAGACCCTCATAGTGCGATCGTTGACGGATTGTTAACCAAGGTTGTCGATAAGAAGATGATTAAAGTGGTAGCTTGGTATGATAATGAGTGGGGTTATTCAGTAAGATTATTAGACTTAATTAATTATATTGCTAAGTTTGAAAGTTAATGCAGACGCAGGAACAGTTTGTTTCTCAGGCTTATTTAGCAAATTTAGCGGAAACCTACATTGAAAAAGTTGAATTTGATAAAAAATATGAGCCTCTTATTCATGCTTTTCAATCCTTTCCAGCTTTAAAGAATCAGTTTGAAAATCTACTAAAAGAGGTATTTCATCCTTACAGAAATACCCACTTAGTTCTTGAAGAGCTTAGGCTCTTTTTGCTTAACAATGTAGGTTATATATACAAAAATGAATTTTTTGATCAATTTTTGCAATTGCTCTTTGGCCTCTTATATGGATTTTATGGAGAAGAAAAAGATATCAATACTAAAGTTAGTGAAATTATTCTCTCTCTTTTGAAAAAAACAATAGAAAATGTGACAGATATTACAAAATTAAAGTTTTTGTTTAACAATTTAATTGAAAGATTTTTAGAACTAAATGAAGATCAATTTAAATCCTTTTTTGAGATAGCGATTTCGTTAAAGAAGATATTAGGGTTAATTAATGAAAAAATAGTTGATGAAGATTTAGAATTACTATCCAGGCAATTATTAGTTCGATACTTTACGAATGTTTACAATTTGTATCGACAAATTAAGGACAAATTACCATCAAATCTAGAAATAATTGAGAATTTCAATTTAATAGAACAAAGGGACCTGACTTTACTGACTTTAAAGGAATTATTATCTTTACCAGACCATCTAGAGTTATTAGGAATATTAAAGGAAGTAATATTTAAAATTATCAGTTGTAAAGAAACATCACTTAGTGAAGAAGAGAGGGTATCCGTTTTGCTTTCTTTATTAGAAATTTCAGATTTAGGTTTATTACACGAAGAGCTTCTTCGTGATGTTAATAAAATATTAGTCTCAATGATTGATGCAAAACCGCACCAACACATTGAAGAGTTTATTGTTAAATTTTTTATATTTTTAAAACAAAAGTCTAATCTTTATCCTTGGACAGTTTTTGAATGTATTAAAAGCATAGGGACTGCTATTTTAAGAAAAAGAGCTGTATATTTAACAGAAGTTTTTATTCAAGAGGTTTTAAAATACGGTTTTACACCTCCGGCAATAACTGGGATTGATTTAAATTGGAGAGTAAAGAGAAATCCTTATCATGTCCAAAATATTAAAGTTTGGTTGGAAATTTATAGACAAAATCCTGAATGGTGCAGTAGCTTACTTATAGGTTTGATTATATATATAAAACTTTATGGAGTATCAATAAACGATACCGACCTTTTCCAAAGGGAGATAAGTAATTTATTAAATTCTGATATAAAGCATACATACAATCAGGTAAAACAGTTTTGTAGAGCTATTCCTGTTTTTTTTCATGAGATAGGGGCAGAGGGTCTCATCCGAGACCTTTCAACTCATCTCGATGAAATATACGGAAGAAAAAATACTCTATTCCATTTTTTGAGAAAGTTTATTCATATAGAAAGCTCAAGTTTAGCAGTTAATCTTATGGAAGATATAATGCGCTTTTGGTTTACTTTAAATCCTAGTCATATAGCTAAATATCTACCAGATGTCTTGTTAAATAAAATTATCGGTGAAGAATTCAAGTATCATTTAGAAATGCAAAATATCCTCTTTTCCATTTTTAAGATAATGGGAATATACGAAATTGAAAAAATTTTTGAATTTAAGATTGAGCAAATAGAGCGATATTTATCATCAGTAAATGTGGATAATAACCTTAAAAATGTCCTTCTTAATTTTTTGGAACTATATAACTTAATAAAACAAAAGTATTATTTTTCGCTTTCAAACCTTGGAGAACTAATTCGAGAATATTCTGTTCTTGGTTTCAAGTTTATAGAGGAACTACCTAAAGTTTTAAATGAAAAAAACCTTTATGAACAGATTGAAATTATATTAACTTGGTTATTACACTTAAAAGAAAATTATATCCTTTCATCTGAAAAGTTTCAAAAAAGAGAGGAGATAATCAAAAAAAGACATATTACAGCTGATATTCCTTCTATATTTGGACGCTATTCAGAACCTAAGTTTGATGCCTTAGCTTTAAGTTTTAGATTGGAGTGGATATTAGACACTTTGTTCGGAAAATTAACCGAGGAGTTTAAGTTCCAAATTTTCTCAGAATCAACTATGAAAAAGATTTTAAAAGTTATGAAGCTATTTAAAATAGCCCTTGAAGTAGATGGAATTAGCTCTCAACGTTTTAACCATTATTTACATATTTTAGAAAATTCTTTGTTAAGTTATCCTTTAAGCTTTAATCAATATCTTGATATTTTTAAAGGTTTACTTGATGGAGTCCAACATATCATAAAATCTTATTATATAAATCCTTATTCCAATAACTTTGCTTTAATTTATGAGGTTTTAGATAAGAAAAGTTTGCTTGATAAATACAAAAAAGTATTGACTAGTAAAAGAACAGAGGAAGCGTTTCATTCCTTATTAGAAATGCTCTTAAGAGATATTATTTTAGAATCTTTTGTTATAAAACATCTTGATAATTTTCTTAAAAAAGTTTACAATTCTTTAATCCAACTTAAAAATATGTATACCAAAGATGAGTTGAATATGCTATTAACTTATGATTATGATAAATCTATAAGTTATTTATATAAACCAGACAATGAAGCAACAGATACTATTTATCTTGGTAACAAAGCATATAATTTATTATTGTTATCCACTGAAGAAAATGTTAAAGTAAAAATTCCATACGGATTTGTGTTGACGACGGAATTATTTAGAATTTATCCATTATTGAAAAAGTATAAGCAAATATGGGCTCTATATGAAGATTTGGTTAAAGCTGGGGTTCAATACATTGAAAGATCTACTGGGAAACGGTTTAATAGTTTGGATAATCCTTTGCTTTTAAGCGTTAGAAGTGGCGCTGTAATTTCCATGCCCGGTATGATGTCTTCCATTCTAAATGTAGGGATCAATCCTGCTATAGTGGAAAGCTTAGCTAAAATTAGCGGAAATGAATGGTTTGCCTGGGATACTTATAGAAGATTTCTTCAAAGCTGGGCAATGGCTAATGGTATACCTCGAGATGTTTTCAATGCATTGATGCGAGACCACAAGAGACGATATAATGTCAAAAAGAAACGCGAATTTTCTGGAGAGCAGATGAAGGAGTTAGCTTTTCTTTACCGCAAAAAGATTGAGGAATATGGTGTTCCTGTTATTGATGACCCTTGGGAGCAACTTTTCAAGTGCATAGAACTAATATTCAATTCCTGGTATTTTCAAAAGGCTACCTTTTACAGAGAGATTATGGGCATAGCCGAGGAATGGGGAACAGCGATCCTGGTTCAAGAAATGATTTTTGGAAACCTAAAGCCTGATTCTGGAACTGGCGTTGTTTTTACTACCTCGCCTTACGGGAAGTTTCCTCGAGTTGCCCTTTGGGGCGATTATACTCCTTACAATCAAGGAGAGGATATTGTCTCCGGGCTTGTTAATGCCTATCCGATATCGATTGAGCAAAAAAAGATTGAAGGAAGGGAGGGAGAAGCTTTAGAAGAGGCTTTCCCAGAAATTTACAATGCTCTCCTTGAGCTTGCCTATTACTTGGTTTACGAAAAAGGATGGGATCATCAAGAGATAGAGTTTACCTTTGAGGGTCCAAAAAGGGAGGACCTTTATATACTTCAGGTTAGGGATATTCATTTAAGGGAAGAAAAATATATTCCTTATTTTAAAATCTCTTTTCTCAAAAACCTTCCTCTTATAGGGAAAGGAATTGGGGTTTCTGGAACTATTCTTTCTGGTAGAGTTGTGTTTTCTTTAGAAGATATAGAAAATCTAAAACCGACTCAAGATCCTTTAATTTTATTAAGATACGATACTGTTCCGGATAGCATAAGAGAAATTTCCTTAGTAGATGGATTGCTGACAGCCCGGGGTGGGCAAACTTCTCATGCGGCTATAGTTGCGAACAGGCTGGGTAAAGTTTGCGTGGTTGGCTGTGAAGAACTTCGAATAGATGAGGAAAAAAAGCTTGCCAAGATCAAAGAGTTTGAGATTAAGCTTTATGATTGGATAACCCTTAATGGAATGACAGGGGATGTTTATTATGGTAAAATTGCAAGCAAAGTTGTTTAATAGAATTCACACATAGGGGGGGTGCCTATGAAGCTTGGTATAAACGGGCTAGGTAGGATAGGTAAGTTAACCCTTTGGCATCATGTAGCTCGCAAGTATTTTAAAGAAATTGTGGTAAACCTTGGTAGAACAGTAGGAACTTCCTTCCAAGACCTTGCGGAGTACATCGAAAAGGATAGCACCTATGGCCGGCTAAGTGTTTGGTTGTATGGTCATAGGGCTACTCGGGTGATTGAAGAACTCAACGAGAAAGAGGGCACGATGGTGATCGATGGGGTTAAGGTGAAGTTCTTGATGAAACACAGAAATCCTAAGGATATAGAATGGAGAGAGGAAGGGGTAAGGCTTGTAGTAGACTGCACGGGTAAATTTAGAGACCCAAACGCCTCCCCTGATGATCCTAAGGGCGCAGCTCGTGGGCATTTTCAAGCTGGAGCAGAAAAGGTTATCATTTCAGGTCCTTTTAAGGTGAAAGATAAAGAAAAAGGGATCCCAGAGGATGCAATCACAATGGTATACGGAATAAACGAAGAGATGTATAACCCTCAAAAGCATCACTTAATATCAGCTGCATCTTGCACGACAACGTGCTTAGCTTACATGATGAAACCACTTCTAGATTATTTTGGCCCTGAAAGGATACTCTCTGCTTCGATGGTTACCGTGCATGCCACAACATCTTCTCAGTCTATCCTTGATAGGGTCCCAAAGGAAGGAGACAAGGACGTAAGAAGGTCAAGAAGTGTGTTTAACAACATCATCCTTACCTCTACCGGAGCAGCTGAGGCTTTGGGTTTGGTTATCCCAGAGATGCAAAACATCGGTTTTATAGCAGAAAGCGTAAGAGTGCCTGTAACCACTGGAAGTTTGATAATTTTAACTGTAAACATCCAGGATGAAAGTTTAGAAAAACCTATTACCAAAGATTTGATCAACAATATTTATAGGGAGGCAGCTGAAACTAAGTACAAAGGATACTTAATTTTCTCGATGGAGCATAACGTGTCGACTGATATCATAGGGTATCCAAAGGCAGCTGCCATTATTGAAGGAAGAGAAACTCAGACCAGGACAGCTTTGGCTAAGGTTGATTTACTTAAAGCTTGTCGCGGACTTTCTGAAGAAAAGATAAAGGATATACTTTGTTCTCGTATAGAGGTCCCCATTACTCAAGTTGTGGTTTATGGATGGTATGATAATGAATTTGCTTCATATACTCATCTTATGGGAGATTTGACAGTTTATATAGCAGAAAAGATGTTTTAAGTTTATTTACTTATGACAAGAAGAAAAGGTAGAGAAATAGCCTTACAAGTTTTATACCAAATAGAAATGAGTAATTTACCTGCTAAGGAGGCATTAGTACAGTATAGGAAGCATTTTATTGAAGCCTCTTCTGATGAGGAAGAGGCTTCTTCTTTTAAGGATGTAAAGGACTTAGAAGAAGCTTTTAATTTCGCCTCAGACTTGGTGTTAGGCATTGAAAAGAATAAGAATTTTATCGACGAAAAGATAAAAGAATATACAAGAAATTGGTCTTTTGATAGGCTTAATAGCACTGATAAAAATATTCTTCGTATTGCAATATTTGAGATGTTTTTTCGTCCTGATATACCAGAGGTCGTTAGCATTAATGAGGCTATAGAATTAGCAAAGCTTTACGGCACGGACGACTCTCCTGCCTTTGTTAACGGCATACTTGATAGTATTTATAAAAAGGAACTGCTAAGTGCCAAAAAGGAAGATTGAAGAAATTTTTAAGCCCAATTTTTGGTTAAATCTTTCTAAATCAGAAAGTAAAAAACATAAGTCCTTTTTATCACCTATGGTATGGGATACCATGTCAAAGGATTACGATGACCTTGAAGAAAGTGAGTTCTACAGAAGTTTAAAGGCAGATGTGTTATCTGAAATGGAAAAAAGAGGGGCAATAGAATCTAATTTTTCAGTAATAGATGTGTGCTGTGGTACTGGTAGTTATACAGTTGAGTTTGCTAAAAGGGTTAAAGAAGTTTTAGCAATAGACATATCTCAAGGGATGCTTGAACAATTAAAGAAGAAGCTTGAAAAACTTAATTTAAAAAATGTAGAAGTAATCTGTGAAGATTGGTATAAGTTCAATACTGATAGAAGCTTTGATACAGTGTTTGTTTCTATGACTCCGGTTCTTGGTGATCTTGAGCAAATAGACAGGTTTTTAAGTATAAGTAGAAGATATTTAGTCATCGTGCATTGGGCAGGTATAAGAAAAAACGAGCTTTTAGAGGAGATATCTCAGAAATTTTTTAAAAAGACATATGACTCATCATCACCTGGTATAGTGTTAATTTTTAACTACCTATTTTCTAAAGGATGGGCTCCTGATTTGAAGTTCTATCATGGATACTTTGAAAGAAAAAGCAGAGTTGAGAGAGTTTGGGAGAGGTTTAAAACAAGACTACTGGCCAAGGGATATAGAATTTCAGCCAAAAAAGAAAAAGACGTGCTTAATTTTTTAAAAGATAAAAGTAAGGATGGTATCATAGAATACAGGACTAAAGTTAGAATAGGGGCGTTGTTCTTAAACAAGGAGGTATTCTATGGAAAGAGTTGAAATGATCGTTCAGGGGATGATCTGTGAACATTGCGTAAGGAGGGTGGAAAAGGCAATCTTTTCTACTGGTAAAACAAGGGATGTCTCTGTTAATTTAGCAACTGGCAAAGTTAGCTTTCTTAAAGAGGAGGACTTAGACCTGAATGAAGTTGTTAAAGCTATAGAAGAGCTATAGAAGTTTATGGCTATAAGGCTAATATAAGGTTATAAAAACCTAAAATAACAAAATAAATAGCTTTAGCGTCCTATGGAAAATGCAACTTTTATCATAACCATTGATGGACCAGCAGGCTCAGGGAAGACAACGACCGCAAGGATATTAGCTAAAAGACTAGGTTTTGACCTCTTAGAATCAGGGGCTTTCTATCGATTTGTCACTTATTTTCTTTTAAAATATTCCTCAGAAGTATCCATATCAGATTTTTTGCTGTTGTCTGAAAAGGAACAGAGAATAATTCTTCAAAATGTTTTCCAACATCTTGAAGTTGAGTTGAATTCTGATGGAACAATTTTGTATCTGAACGGTAAGCCCTTGAGGGATGAGCTGAGAGAGCGAGAGGTAGAAGAATGGGTCTCCCGAGTTTCGGCCATACCCGTGGTTAGAGAAATGGTAAATGAATATCTAAGAAGCTTAGTTAAGGGGAGGAAGGTTGTTGCTGAAGGGAGGGACATGGGAAGCATTGTTTTTCCGAATGCGACCCTTAAATTCTATTTGGATGCCGATGTAGAGGTTAGGGCTAAAAGAAGGGCTATGGATTTAAAGAGCTCTGATGTTCTGGAGGCTAAAAGAATGATCCTTAGTCGAGACGAGCTTGATTCCAAAAGAGAGGTTGCTCCTCTAAGCATACCCGAAGGAGCCATAGTTATTGACAATAGCACCCTAAGCCTTGAAGAGGTGGTAAAAATAATGGAAGGAAAGGTAAAAGAAACCCAAAATATTTCTTACTAGATTTATTTATGGCAGGGTTATTATGAGAAGAGCCAAGCACATGAAGCATCTAACTAAAGAAGAGTTTATTAAAATTGAGAGGGAAAAAGCAAGAAGGCTTAAAGATACGCGGTGGTGGAGGAGAAAGCTTGAAAAAGGGATTTGTTATTATTGTGGTCGTAAAGTTCCAAGAGAAGAGCTAACCATGGACCACAGAATACCCCTTGCCCTTGGTGGAACTTCATCGCGAGAAAATATTGTTCCAGCCTGTAAGGAATGCAATACGAAAAAAAAGAATTTGCTCCCTTGGGAATGGGAGGAATATCTCGCCAAACTCAAGGGTAAGAAAGAGGGAGAAGGATTTGAAGGCGGTAATTCAGAGGGTTAAAAGGGCTGAAGTTCGTGTAGAAGGAAAGCCTGTTAATAGCATTGACAGAGGGCTTTTGGTGTTGGTTTGTGTCGAAAAGGGTGATGATGATAGGATAGTAAACTGGTTTGCGGATAAGATTGTGAGCTTGCGCATCTTTAGCGATGAGGCAGGTAAGTTTAACCTTAGTGTGAAGGATGTGGTTGGCGAAGTTTTAATAGTTTCCAATTTTACCGTTTGTGGGACCCTTAAGAAGGGGACAAGACCGAGTTTTCATTTAGCCGAGGAACCAAGGCTTGCCGAAGGTTTAATTCTAAAGTTAAGAGATCTGATCGAAGAAAGAGGAATAAGGGCAAAGCTTGGTGTTTTCGGAGCCCACATGGAAGTTGAGTTGATTAACGATGGTCCGGTCACAGTGGTGTTAGAGCGTTCCAATTCTGCAAATCAGTCTTAGCCTGGAGCTCTCATTTTCATGGAAAAAGCTTTATACTATGGACTGCTAACTTTCTTTTTAACTGGTTTAGGTTCAGGCTTAATATTTTTGACGAAGGGCAATCCTCGTAAGTTTCTCTGTCTTTCTCTTGGCTTCGCCGGAGGTGTAATGATCTCGGCAAGCTTTTTTTCGTTGATTTTACCTTCTATCAAAATCTTTGGAGAAGGGTCGATAATCTCTGCATTAAAGCTTAGCTTTGGTTTTATCCTCGGAGTAGCAATCATTAGATTCCTTGATATGATCACACCTCATTTGCATCCTAGTGTGACTACTTTAGAGAAGGAGGGCCCAGCAATACAACTTAAGAAAAGCGTGCTCTTATTTTTTGCGGTTACCATTCATAACATACCAGAAGGATTAGCCGTTGGAGTATCCCTTACTCTTGAGCTTGCTTTAGCGATAGGAATTCAAAACATACCAGAGGGGTTAGCTTTAGCTTTAGCCTTTAGAGCAGCTGGTCTTTCAAAATTTCAAAGCTTTTTCTCCGGATTTGTTTCTGCCATCGTTGAGCCTATATTTTCTTTGTTAGGTGCTTTTCTTATACATATATCAACGTTTCTTTTACCCTATGCAATGAGCTTAGCTGCGGGAGCTATGATCTTCGTGGTAATAGAAGAAATATTGCCTACAGCACAAAAATTGGAAAACCCAGATTTTGCAAGCCTTGGCTTCGGGATAGGTTTTCTTACTATGTTAATCCTTGATGCAGGGCTCGGTTAAGGATGAGGCTCTTTTATTATTATCAAATGAAAGAATATCTATATCATACAATTATAATTTTTTGTCTGCTTTTATTGCTCATTGGCACAATTAGAGCAACTTTAATATTTACTGAACTTAATCAGTTTCAACTATCGTTATTTGACATAATTATCATTTTTTTTACATCAATTGGTGAGATATCTGCTTTTTCCTTGTTATTTTCAAGCTATTTAAGCATTCTTTTTGTAGTCCAAAGGATGAAATATGAAAGAGAACTTCTTGCGCTTTTCTCTTTAGGTTATAGTTTGAAACATTTTTTAAAGGTTATTTTTCTTATCAGTTTTAAGATCTTTTTTCTTCTGTTATTTTTGACTATTATGGTCGTTCCTTTTTCAAAAAGATTACAAAAGGAATTAAAAGTAAATTTGTATAAGGGTTTGATAGAAGGCAGTATTCCAGAGAGGACTCTATTTCCAATAGGAGATACTCTATTTTTATACGCTAAAAGGACTTTAGAAAATGGTAGTACAAGGTTATACGATACTTTTGTTTTAGAAGAAAGACAAGAGAAAAAAGGAATATACTTTGCGAAAAGCGGGGTTTTGGCGCTTAAAAAAGGGGTGCTTGTATTAGAAAAAGGGTATGCTTTTTTTAAAGAAACTAACGGTAGCGTAGAAGTTATTGAGTTTAAGTATTATGAAGTATCTTTTAATACAGAAGAGTTAAAGAAAAAGGATTTTTACATTAAAAGAGGAGAAATGACACTTTCTGAGCTTAAAGAGACTATCGAAAAAGAAAAAGATAAAAGAAAAATTTATAGATATATGACTGAGTTATACGGTAGAATTTTTTATCCGCTGACCTCTGTTTTTTTGTTGACCCAAGCCTTTTTCTTAGGTCTAATCCTATACGCTCCCCAACGAACTCTATTGTTTATTATAGGTTCTCTTTTCTATTTATTTTTCTTTGGTTTTTATAATTTCTGCACCTCCTTTTCAGAAACTGGCAAATTTCATCCTTTAGTTGGATTCTTTCTCTTTTTCGTAGGCATATCTTTAGTAATTTTGATTTCTTATGTTTATATTAAGAAAAAAGGTGCTACTTATCTATGAAAGTTTCAACCAAATTTTTATTTAAAGAGCTTTTAAAAATTAATTTATTTCTTCTACCAATAGCTTTTATTTTCTTTAATGTTATAGATTTTTTTGAACGTTATGCAACTTTTTCAGTATACAGAAAACCATTCATAATCTTTTTAGAGTATCTTTTTTGGAAAGGTATAGTTAATTTTTATCAAGTGTTCCCTTATTTATTAGCCTTTTCTACCATCCTGAATATGTTTTATTTAACTAGGACAAAAGAACTTTTAGCTTTGCTTTCCTTAGGCTATTCAAGGAGAACTATCTACAAAACTCTCCTTCTATTCCTGTTCTTGCTTAATTTCTTCTTTGGAATATTATTGAATTATATTTCACCCATAGCCTTTCAGAATGCAGTTGATGTATGGGAAAGAAAAGTTTTGGGCAAAAAAAAGGAATTAGTTTTTTTAAAAGAGAAATTGTTTTTCGAGGGTGAAAATTACTTTTTAATTGCTCAACCGCTTGAGCCCAATGCAGAGTATCTTGGGGATGTTTTATACCTTACTATTGATCAAAAAGGCGAAATAGAAGAGATAATTTGGGCAGGGACGATGTTGTATTCTAACGGAAGCTGGATTCTTGAAGAGCTTGTTGTTCAAAAAAGAAGTGAAAATTTTGTGCCTAAAAAGTTTGATAAGCAGGAAAGACTTTTACCATTCAATCCATCTACTTTAGTTGTGGCTGAAAAAACATTAAAATTTTTAACTATCAAAGAGCTCTATCAGAGATTAGAATTTTTATCAAAGGTAGGAAAATCAACTAAAGAAGTTATATTAGAATTTTTGTTTAGATTTTACTATCTTTTTGCTGGTTTTCTTATAGGCTTATGGTGTATACATATATATCTGAAATTTTACTCCCCTGTTGATCAAACAAAGGCCATAGGAAACTCTTTGATAGTGTATATTTTCATTTCTTTAACCACTCTAATGATTTTTAGCTTTATTCTTAAGACTACATTGATCAGTATTGTTCTTTTGGTCCTTTTAACCTTAAGTTCAATCTTTCTTCTTATCAAAGGATAAAAGTATTAAAGGCGTAAGGATTTTTTGTTTAAAAATTTGAACTTGCCGTTTTGATAACAACCTTTAAAATTAAGGAACCCTAAAAGGATTGGAGATGTTTTTGAGTGCAGCGGTTTTAGGAGTTTTTATGATTTCTCAAGTTTATTCTCAGGAAGTAGAAAGGGGGGAAGAAGCTTTTCAACGACCCCAAATTTGCTGTGGGACGTCTGGTAAATCCTGCGCATCCTGCCATCCTGGTGGAAAGGGACTTGAAGGTGTAGCAGATAAAAAAGAATTTAAACTCATAGGGAAGACCTTGAATAGTTTTGAAGAGGCTGTAAATCTTTGCATTGAGATAGGACTTAAAGGTAAGCCAATCGACCTAAAGGGTAAGAATATGGCTGACCTTGTAGCCTATTTAAAGAGCTTGAAAGGAAAACCTGGCGAAGCTCCTAAAAAGAAAAAAGTCGAAGGTTGTTAAGGATGACATATAGGGGAGCCGTGAGCAGGGTTCTATTGCTTTTATCGGGGCAGCTCCCTTAAAAATTCTTCGAACATCTCAGGGTCAAGTGAAGCTATCTTTTTCAGCGGTTTCCTCTCAGTGATTTTTATTAGGTAATCATACACATCAATATGGGCATAATCTAAAAACAAAGTGAGGCTCGTGTAAAAACAATTTTTTATAACATTTTTATAACAGCTTCGGGTCAGCTGAGACTGTTCTAAAAAATCCCTCATCGGGACGCCCCTCCAACCTCTAAAGGAGCTGACCTACTCCTCACCCTATCCCACGCCCCTTCCACCAATACAGGCTTCAGAGGAGAAAGGTCCCTTGGCAAGACCTTTCCAAGAATAGGGAAGAGGAGGGGGGCTACCTTCAGAACTTGCCAAGCTACTTGAGAGACCTCTTTAGTCTCTCCCTGCTCGGGATTCCTTCCATCGGCTCCCTCGCAGGAGCTTGGCTCACCCTGAAGGCTTCG
>JBMSAU010000012.1:0-5890 GCA_049414625.1 Thermodesulfobacteriaceae bacterium | reverse complement strand
CCTCCGGCTTTAGGGTTTCGTAGTAGCTGTAAGCGGAAAGACTGAAAGCAAGCGAGAGGGCTATAACAATGGATAACTTTTTGCTCGGTCTTGGTAGAGGGTTTATCCCAAAAATGAAATGCATAGCCCTAACAAAGAGGGAATAAATGTCCAAAAGAAGGAAAGATAAAATCAAGTATAGCAAAAAGCCCATGTAGAGAAGGGTGCCAAGACCTATGATATAGGAAAGGGAAGGAGAGAAGTTAGCGTCCGCATACCTCATCAAAAAGGGAGAGAAAAAGCCCAAAACAAGGACCGGTAATATAGCCCTGTGCCTTAACTTAAGATACACATAGAGGTTCATAAGAAGGTATATGCTCAAAAAGACGAGGATAAACCATTTCATGATTCTATTCTTCTAATTTATATCCTACACACACTTTGAGTGTTTGTGAAAAGCTTTTAGCTCCGACGCAAACATAAAAAGCCCGTTTTTGTAATAGTAATACAGAGGCTTTACACCTATCCTGTCCCTGCAAAGGATAAGCTTTTTGTCTTTTTTGTCCCACAGGGCAAAGGCAAACATGCCACGGAACTTATGGACTGCAGAAAAGCCCCATCGGTGGAAAGCCTTTAGAATAACCTCCGTGTCTGAGTTTGAGATAAATTTATAGCCTTCTTTTTCAAGCTCTTTTCTGATTTCCTTGAAGTTATACACCTCTCCGTTGTAGGTTATCACCAAGTTTTCAAACTCCATGGGCTGATGCCCAAGCGAAGAAAGGTCAAGGATGGAAAGCCTTCGGTGTCCCAAAGCTACGGGAAAGTCTTTATCTATAAAAATTCCCGCATCATCTGGTCCGCCATGAACAAGAGTATCACGCATAAGTGTAATCGTTTCTTCAAGGGAGTAGGAGTTATTGAAGCTAAAATCAACGAAGCCTACTATTCTTAATCAAACTATTTTTTGAAAAACAAATTCATTACATCCTGTATTTCTACTTCTTATTTTATCAAAGATATTACTTTTAGCTCCCTTACCACATGGCAGTTTAGTTGGGGCATTGATTAGATTAAAACCCAGATTTTCTACATATTCTTTTACTTCATCAAAGCAAGCAAACTCGTAAGGCAATCCTCCTAACCAATCAATAGCATCATAAAAGACATGCATTCCTCTTTCCCTTCTCAATTTGAGAGTTTTTCTTCGGATCATAAAACCAAAAGTTACATAGCTACCATAAAGTGCGATAAGTAATGGTTGAAGTAAAGGGTGTTCATTATAAAATTTCTTAATTTTCAACCAAAACTCAGAGGATGGAGCATGATTATAAATCGCTAAAATTAAATACCCACCATCTTTTACCAAGCTTGCTGTATTTTTGATAGCATCCCACATCTTTCCCGTATGATGTAGCACTCCCCACGAATATACAATATCACCTTTTTCTTTAAGGCTCTCAACTAAATTGCTGTCAAGAATGTTGCCCTGAAATATGTCCCATGAGTAATTCGAAGGTAAAATATGAGAAAATTTTTCCTTTAACAAAAGAGTAGCCTCTATGCTTGCAGGATCTATATCGAAGCTTATAACATGCTTACATCCTAATAAGACTGCTGAAAAAGAGAAAAGCCCAGAACCACATCCCACATCAACAAAAACCTTATCTTTAAACTCGCCCTCAGGGAGGTATTTTAGCAAGCTTTCCTTAGCTTCTTGTATAACTTTTTCATCTACAACATTTTTTACATAATTTTTCCAGTTCCTTCCAAAAGAAAAGGTTATCTTCATCTCAAAACCTCCCTCCATTCTTGAACTATCTTTTCAATGCTAAAATCCTTAGCCCTTTGCTTAGCTTTTTCTGAGTAGTTTTTTCGCAAGCCTTCATCTTCAAGCAGTTTATCTATTGTCTCAACCCACATTATTTCCCTTTCTTCTAAGGGTTCCTTCGCAGTTTTATATTTTACTTCAAAAACAGGCATCAAGACTCCATACTCTGCAAACTCTGGCTTTTGGGTTTGATAGTTAAAATCCGTGTTAGGTGCCAAAATTTCCCTTGGTCCGCTCCTGCAGTCGGAAGATACTACAGGCACCCCGCAAGCCATAGCTTCCACCAAGGCGTTTGGAAAACCTTCCCACAAAGAAGGAAAGACAAAAAGCTTAGACCTTGCCATGAATTTGAAAGGATTTTTCTGAAATCCCAAAAAATAAACATCAAAGCTCTCTGAAAGCTCGTCTTTGTCCCAAACATAAGTTTTTAGTCTAAGCTCTTTAGAAAGCCCTACTAAGTAGTCCTTTAGCTCTCCCTCTCCCAAAATCACAAGCTTTAAATCTTTGTGTTTTTCTTTTAAAGCTTTAAAGACTCTTAACAAATACCATTGACCCTTTTGCTTTGTTAGCCTTCCTGCGGTGATTAAAACGGGATGTTTAAAAATTTCTTCATAGCTTCCTAAGGGCTCCTTTGCTAACTCTCTTATTTCATCTATTGGATAGGGATTGTAGATCACCTTTATTTTTTCTTCCTCTATACCAAGATTAATTAAGCTTTGCTTCACTCCGTGGCTAACTGCTATAATTAGGTCTGTCTCAGGATAAAGAATTCTTACTAAAAGCTTGTTCAGTTTTCTTAAACCAACATGACCTGTTTGCTGGTCCATACGCACGGATATTATGGCTCTGTGCTTCTTAAAAAGCTTAGAAATTATATTTACAAAATTAGCTCTTTCCAAAAATGATACCACAAGTGAATTTTTTTCTATGAAATCCGAAAGCTTATACGCATATATTAGGATGCTTAAAGTTTTTATTATTGGACTTGTTTTGGTTGAATGATTGCTAAGAAAAAAGATCGGTTTATCTGTCTTGTATTTAACATCACGCTCAAGCAAAATAAAGGCAGATATTGGTAAATGCTCAGATAATATTATTGCTACCTTTTCCGCCCCTCCTCCCGCAAGGGAATTTATGAGAAAGTATAGCTTTACATCCATTTATCCTTCCACATTTCAAACACAAACAATAGCCAAAGCTTGTTATGATTTACTCCCCTGTCAGAAAGAAGGTCCTCTAAAAGCCTTTTGACCTCTAAGTGGTTAAACAATCCTTCCTTTTTTATTCTTTCCCCGTCCAAATACTCCATATAAAGCTCCCTCAACTCCTTTTTGAACCACTCATAGATTGGCACCCCAAAACCTTGCTTTGGTCTCTCCACAAGCTCTTTTGGGATGTATTTATACAAAATCTTTCTTAGCAAATACTTGCTGACACCGTTTTTATACTTGAACTCCACCGGGAGTTGAGAAGTCCATTCCACTATTCTATGGTCTAAAAAAGGCTCCCTTCCCTCAAGGGCTACGCTCATGGTTGCCCTATCCACCTTAACAAGTATATCATCAGGAAGATAAGTTTTCAAGTCAAGTAGCATCATTGACGCAAGTGGATCAAGCTCATCAGCTAAAGCCCAATCCTTTAAGTCTTTCTTTTCCGATGGCTCTATTCCCAAAAGCTTTAGGTCTTCTTCCAAAAAGTAGCTAACTGCTAAATCATACTTTTCCATAACATCCTTAGCTTTCAAAACATTTCTAAGCTTTATGTATTTATCTCTAAAGTTGGTGTATTTTGGCAGAACTGGTTTAAATGCGTTGTAAAGCTTCAAAGCAAGGTCTGGATGGATGAGGTCAAGGGTGTTGGCAAGCAGATTGGAAAAGGGAATTTTTGACAGCTTGGCTATTCTGTCTTTGATTAACCAATACCTTGTGTATCCGCAGAACTGCTCATCTCCTCCGTCCGCAGAAAGAGAGACCTTTACCTGAGATCTGGCAAGCCTTGAAACCAAGTAGGTGGGAATGGCAGAAGAATCTCCAAAGGGCTCGTCGTAAATCTCTGGTAGCTTTGGTATTATTTCAAAGGCTTCTTTTGGAGTGCAGTAAAGCTCTGTATGTTGTGTTCCCAAATACTCTGCCACTTTTTTGGCATACTCCGCCTCGTTGTATTCCTTTTCGTAAAAGCCTATGGTAAAGGTCTTTAGCTTAATTCCTTCCTTTGAAAGCAAGGCACACACGGTGGAAGAGTCTATGCCACCGCTCAAAAACATTCCTACCGGCACATCAGAAACAAGCCTAAGCTTGAAGCTCTCCGTTAAAATCTCCTCAAGCTCCTGTGCCAGTTCCTCCTCTGACCTTTTTAGCCACTTATCCTTTTCTTCTTTTCCCTTCAGGAAATAATCTTCTACCTTCCAATAAGGGAATTCTTCAATGTTCCCCTTTTGGTCTAAGACTAAAAAGTGTCCGGGCTTTAGTTTATGGACATTTTCAAAGATAGAATAGGGTGCTGGTATGTAGCCGTATTTCAAGTAAAGCGAAAGCCCAGTGAGGTTTAGCTTTTTTTCAAACTTTGGGTGTTTGTGAAAAGCTTTTAGTTCTGACGCAAACATAAAAAGCCCGTTTTTGTAATAGTAATACAGAGGCTTTACGCCTATCCTGTCCCTGCAAAGGATAAGCCTTTTGTCCTTTTTGTCCCACAGGGCAAAGGCAAACATGCCACGGAACTTATGGACTGCAGAAAAGCCCCACCGGTGGAAAGCCTTTAGAATAACCTCCGTGTCTGAGTTTGAGATAAATTTATAGCCCTCCTTTTCAAGTTCTCTTTTTATTTCCTTGAAGTTATACACCTCTCCATTGTAGGTTATCACTAAATTTTCAAACTCCATGGGTTGATGCCCAAGCGATGAAAGGTCAAGGATGGAAAGCCTCCTGTGTCCCAAAGCTACGGGAAAGTCTTTATCTATAAAAATTCCCGCATCATCGGGTCCGCCATGAATAAGAGTATCACGCATAAGTGTAATGGTTTCTTCAAGGGAGTAAGGGTTGTTGAAACTAAAGTCAATAAAGCCTACTATTCGGCACATGGTTAATCAATGTCTTTTAAATCCTTAAAAAAGAGAGGTTTATATCCTGCAAACTTCTTATCCATAGTTCTTCGTTTGAACGCTAATGCAATTTTGAGAATGAATGGCAATCTTAAAGAATGTGCAAGCTTTACGACTTTTAATTTTTTCTTAAGTATATCCGGAAATATTTCTTCAATATATGGACATCCTGTTATCTCTTTTAATAGTTGCCTAGAAGTTTTAAAATCCCTCTTTAAGATTGCAATCTTTGCTAATTCTAACTTGGCTTGAACGCCAGTACATTTTCCGAATTCTATATGTTTACCATACAGTTTATCTAAGATTTCTTTATGGAACTTCTCCCAAAAATACTCAGAAAAATGGATAAAATATCGTATAATGTCTTCGTGATACTGCATAGTTATAGAATTAGCATGTCTTCTCCAAAAATATAGGACCTTAGGTGCGTACAGCCATTCTCCTTCCAAAGCTAAAAAAGCCCATGTGCAATAATCAACGAGTTTTATTTCTCTTGGTATTTGTTTAAAACCATCAATTTTAAGTAGCTTTTCTTTATTCAGCAGAACCGTGCCTGCTGGTATAAAATTGAACCCTTGAAGTAGCCAAATTAGAGCCATGCCAGCCGGAGTATTTCTAATAATAGATGAGTATTTTGGATTTTCATAATATGGTATAGGTAGGTCTATCCTTTTACTGTCCATCCATATCCTTCCATAGCGTCCGTAAACCATTGAGATATTCTTTCTTTCCTCTTCTGGGAGTTCGTTTAAAGCATTCACCCTTATTTCAAGTGATTTCTGGACAAAAACATCATCACCATCTAACCATCCTATCCATTCACCTTTAGCCTCTTTAAGGGCTAAGTTGAAAGTTACATCAAAAAATAGAGGACCATTATTTTTCTCATTTCTTATAAATTTAATTCTGTTGTCCTTTTTAGCATATTGCTCCACTATGTAAGGTGTTTTGTCAGTGGAAGCGTCATCAACTATTATCATTTCCCA
>JBMSAU010000011.1:0-2775 GCA_049414625.1 Thermodesulfobacteriaceae bacterium | reverse complement strand
TTGATAATAACCATAACCATTATAACATGAAACACTAAAGAATCTAAATATAAAGATTAATTTCTCGTCGTTTAACAAACATTTCATAAGAAAAAATTTAGATTGCTTTTAAGCTATGTAAGCTGTTTATCACATTAGAAATACACAATAAAATATTATACCATTACCGTCTATCATATCAATCTTTTCCTTCTCAAGTATATGCATTAACATAGTGGCTAAATTTAAATTCTTTGGTTGTATTATATTATCATAATCATGTTCAAGTCTAATGATACATAAGTTTTCGCGTTCAATAACTTTTAGGCTATAGTCCTCATAATATCTTCTTCGGTATAAACATCGGTATAAATACAAGTTATATATTAATTGTGTTTTGTATTTATTATTTCTTAAGGAAAAGGTAATGTCAAATTTGTTACCATTGAAATTGGAATTGAGTGTATCAATGTAATTTAACAAATGTATGATCGGTTTTCGCTTTTTCAAGATAATAGATTTTCTTTTTTGTTGTTTTATAATTTTAATAATTTTAAAAGCTAAATCTATGACAGCAAAAGATAATATTCCATTGGTTTGATAATAACTATAATCATAATTATAACATATAACATAAGAGGATTCAAACATAAAGGTTAATTTCTTGTTGTTTAACAAACATATCATAAAAAAAAATTTAGATTGCTTTAATGTTTATCACATTAGAAATACACAATAAAATATTATACCACTAACATCTATCATATCAACCTCTTTCTTCTCAAGTATATACATTAACATAGCGGCTAAATTTAAATTCTTTGGTTGTATTGTATTATCATAATCATCTTCAAGTCTAATGATACATGAGTTTTTGTGTTCAATAACTTTTAGGCCATCTTTATAAAAGTCCTTATAATATCTTCTTCGGTATGAATTTCGGTATAAATACAAGTTATGCATTAATTGCGTTTTGTAGTCATTTTTTAAGGGAAGGGTAATGGCAAGTTTGTCACAATTGTTATTGAAATTGAGTATATCAATGTAATTTAACAAATGTATGATCGGTTTTCTCTTCTTTAAAACAATAGATTTTCTTTTTTGTTGATTTATAATTTTGAAAACTAAATCCATGACAGCAAAAGACAGCATTCCATTGGTTTGATAATAATTGTAATCATAATTATAACATTTAACATAAGAGGATGTAAATACAAAGCTTATTTTCTTGTAGTTTAACAAACATATCATAAAAAAAATTTAGATTACTTTTAAGCTATGTAAGCTAACGATAACTTATCAGTGGTGTTTATGTTTATCACATTAGAAATACACAATAAAATATTATACCATCACCATTTATCGTATCAATCCCTTCCTTCTCGAGTATATGCATTAACATAGTGGCTAAATCTAAATTCTTTGGTTGTATTCTACTAGCATAATCATATTCAGTTTTAATGGTACATGAGTTTTCGTGTTCAATAACTATTAGACCATCTTTATAAAAGTCCTTATAATATTCTCTTCGGTATAAACATCGGTATAAATACAAGTTATATATTAATTGTGTTTTGTAGTCATTTTTTAAGGGAAGAGTAATGTCAAATTTGTTACTAATGAAATTGAAATTGAGTGTATCAATGTAATTTAACAAATGTATGATCGGTTTTCTCTTTTTTAAAATAATAGATTTTCTTTTTTGTTGCTTTATAATTTTAAAAGCTAAATCCATGACAGCAAAAGATAATATTCCATCGGTTTGATAATAACCATAACCATAATTATGACATGTAACATAAGAGGATCTAAACACAAAGATTAATTTCTCGTCGTTTAACAAATACTTCATAAAAAAAATTTTAGATCGTTTTTAAGTTATGTAAGCTGTTTATCACATTAGAAAAACATAATAAAATATTATACCATCACCAACTATCATATCAATCTCTTCCTTCTCAAGTATATGCATTAACATAGTAGTTAAACTTAAATTCCTTGGTTGTATTCTACTAGCATAATCATCTTCAAGTCTAATGATACATAAGTTTTCGCGTTCAATAACTATTAGGTTATCTTTATAAAAGTCCTTATAATATCTTCTTCGGTATAAACTTCGGTGTAAATACAAGTTATATGTTAATTGTCTTACGTATTTATTTTTTAAGGAAAAGACAATGTCAAATTTGTTACTATTGAAATTGAAATTGAGTGTATCAATGTAATTTAACAAATGTATGATCGATTTTCTCTTTTTTAAAACAATAGATTTTCTTTTTTGTTGCTTCATAATTTTAATAATTTTAAAAACTAAATCTATGGCAGCAAAAGATAACATTCCATTGGTTTGATAATAACTATAACCACAATTACGATAATTACGACATGTAACATAAGAGGATCCAAACATAAAGGTTAATTTATTGTCGTTTAACAAACATTTCATAGAAAAAAATTTAGATTGCTTTTAAGCTATGTAAGCTAACGATAACTTATCAGTGTTTATAAGCACATGCTATGGATGCCTTTTTTGCTAAGTCCTCCCTCTAAAGCATTATTCTTAGAACAGTCTCAGCACATACTATAAATGCAAGACTTATACATTGGTCTCTTTAAGGGTAGATCTCTATTTTCCAGACTAATAAAATTTTGGACAAGATCAAATATTAGTCATGCAGGTATAATATTGGAATTGGAGTATCCGTATAAAACTATTGAAGTCTATCCAAATGGTAGTTTATGTAGGACATATTGGAATTATTATACATTGCTTGATCATTCTGTTGATACTATTGT
>JBMSAU010000010.1:0-2478 GCA_049414625.1 Thermodesulfobacteriaceae bacterium | reverse complement strand
ATAATATCTATGGATATTAAAGGTTCATCTAATGTATTGGGAAAGATAAAAAATTTTTTGCTTAGATTTTATAGGCTCTTAAAAATTAAAAAAGAAATTAATCCAGATGTATGTATAAGTTTTCTTGAATCTGCAGATTTTTTCAACCTAATTACAAAATTTGGCAAACACAAGGTTATTCTTACAATACATAATACTATGTCAGAATATTTTAGACAGTTTTATAATGATAGCTTTCCCAAAAAACTTGCTTCGTTCGTATATAATAATTCCTATAAATTTTTAGCAAAAAAAGCTAACTTAATCATCTGTGTTAGCCATGGAATAGCGAAAGACTTTGTTGAAAGTTATAATGTGGATTCATCAAAAATCAAAGTTATTCACAATCCTATAAACTTAAATGAAATTGAAAAACTTTGTAAAGAAAACTTAAACGAGTATGAACTCATTTTTGAACACCCTACTTTAATCACCGTAGGAAGGCTAGCGAAGCCAAAGGGTCAATGGTATTTGCTAAGAGTCTTTAAAGCTTTAAAAGAAAAACACAAAGATTTAAAGCTTGTGGTTTTGGGAGAAGGAGAACTAAAGGACTATTTAGTAGGGCTTTCTGAGGAGCTTGGACTAAAAACTTATATTTGGGATAGAGATGCGCTTTCAGAGAGCTTTGATGTTTACTTCTTAGGCTTTCAGAAAAATCCTTTCAAATTCATAGCAAGATCTAAGCTTTTTGTTTTTCCTTCTTTGTGGGAAGGCTTTCCGTTAGCTTTGGTTGAGGCTATGGCATGTGGAGTGCCTGTAATCTCTTCCGACTGTAGAAGCGGTCCAAGGGAGATCTTGGCACCAAACACAGATTTTACCTATCAAACCCAAAAGCCAGAGTTTGCAGAGTATGGGATCTTGATGCCTGTTTTTGATGTAAAATATAAAACTGCAAAGGAACCCTTAGAGGAGAGGGAAATAATGTGGGTTAAAACTATAGATAAATTACTTGAAGATGAAAACTTGAGAAAAAACTACTCAGAAAAAGCTAATCAAAGGGCTGAGGATTTTAGGATTGAGAAAATAGTTCAAGAATGGAAGAAGGTTTTATGATGGAAAAAATAAAGAATAACCCAAAAGTTTCAGTCATCATACCGACCATTGGTAGAGAAAGCTTAATAAGAACATTAGAAAGCGTTTTAAATCAAACATATCAGAATTTGGAGATAATCATAACCGATGATACAGAGGAAGGCAAAGCTAAACCATTGATAGAAAGATATTTGACAGACCCAAGGATTAAATACGTTATTAATACAAAATATAAACACGGTCCGGACGGAAACAAAAATAATGGGTTAGATAACATCACTGGTGAATACTTTACCTTTGTAGATGATGATGATATTATAATGCCAAATGCTATTGAGGAACTTTTGAATGTTGCTATTAAAGGAAACTACAGTATAGTTTTTGCCAATTGTGTAGATAACGTAGAAGGGAAATTCACCGGATTACATTATGGAAAGGATGAAGAAATTTCTTGGGTAGATTGGTTATGTAGCAAATACGAACGCGAATATTTTTTTCTTATAAAAACTTCAATTTTGGAAAATGATAGATTTTACGACGAATGTTGGGGAGGAGAGGGAATATTAATGCTTAAACTTTTCAAAAAGGCACAGTTTAGCTTTTATTTACATAAGGTATTAGCAAGAATATATAAAGTATATATCGGTAGTCAAGATAGAGTCTCTCTTCAGTACGCTAAACAAGTAAAGAGGACTTATTTAAAGTATGTACTTCTTCTACAAGAGTTTGGAAATGATATGATAAGCCACTGTCCCAAGACTTTTATAAGACACTCGTTGATCGGGATTTACTACTCAGCATTGGTTGGAGAATATAAGCAGGCTTTCAAATGGTGTGTAGATTCAGTGAAAGCATACCCAAAATTATTTTTTATACCTATCCTCTGGACATTATTTTGTATGATTTTGCCTAAATCGTTCGTGATTAAATTTTACGAGAACTACTCAAAGAGAATTAGAAAGCTTTTACTAAAAATGTTGATTGGAGGACATTCTAAATGAAGGAGGTCTTGAGATGAAGATAACCTTTTCCTTTGGAAGGAACTGGATGAATTATGTAAAAAATGTTGTAGATGAAAAAGTCATACAAGAAGCTAAGGATAGCCTATTAAAATATCTACCTGAAAGCGAGTTTAAAGATAAGGTTTTCATTGATGTGGGATGTGGTTCTGGACTTTTTTCTTTGTCAGCAATCTTATTAGGTTGTAAGCATGTTATAAGCTTTGATATAGACCCTGCAAGCGTGGATGCAACTTTACTATTGAAAGAGAAATTTTCTCATATGCTACCTTCGAACTACTCATGGGACATATTTCAGGGCAACATTCTTGACAGCAATTTAGTTGAGAGCCTTAAAGAAAAAGGTGATATTGCATATTCATGGGGAGTGCTACATCATACGGGAAAG
>JBMSAU010000009.1:0-4589 GCA_049414625.1 Thermodesulfobacteriaceae bacterium | reverse complement strand
CTAGCTATTGAGAAAGGTAAAGCCATAGCCATAGAAAACCTAAAGAAACTCAAAAAAGGAATGCGTGGAGATGGAAAAGCTACACTAAGAAAAATACTTCACAACTGGAACGCCAAAAAGTTCTTGCAAAAGCTAAAAAGGGTAGCAATGTTAAAGGGAGTGGAAGTAGTGGAGGTGAATCCTGCTTATACCTCAGTTATTGGCATGCTAAAGTATGCACCACAGTTAAGCACAGATAAAGACGTAGCTGGGGCTTATGTGATAGGAAGAAGGGCACTAGGCTTTAAAGAGGACACGCCTGAGAATTACGAAAGACTGCTAAAAGACAAAGCATATTTGCAGTTTGCCCTGAAGAGGTATGAAGAGAGAGAAAAGGAACTTAGAGAACTTATGGAAAAGGAAAGCAACGAATACAAGAGGAATGCCATAGAAAGCGAACTAAGGATTGTAGAGGATTCAAAAAAGCTATTAACCAATCTCATACAAAGCCTTCAGAGTGAGTCAAGCTCCTGTGAGGGAGCCGATGGAAGGAATCCCGAGCAGGGAGAGACTATAGAAGTCTCTCAAGTAGCTTGGCAAGTTCTGAAGGTAGCCCTCCTCTTCCCTATTCTTGGAAAGGTCTTGCCAGGGGACCTTTCTCCTCTGAAGCCTGTATTGGTGGAAGAGGTGTGGGATAGGGTGAGGAGTAGGTCAGCTCCTTTAGAGGTTGGAGGGGCGTCCCGATGAGGGATTTTTTAGAACAGCCTCAGAGACAATTTGAGGTTGTTTTAAAAATTTGTGCAAGCCCTTCTGCTGTCATCCCGAGCCGCAAGGCGAGGGATCCCCTAGTGGGACGCCGTCCAGAACGAAGTGAGGGATGCCTCGCTATTGCTCGACACGACGGAGTAGGGGGTCGGCACGACGGAGTAGAGGACTTTTTTGAACAGTACTTGTGGAATCCTTAGCAATTGTTACAGTTTGTGTTAAACCGTTAAAATATGAATTAGCTTTTTTTATTAAAAAGTTCCAAAAAATTATTCGTTATTAAAATAATTATCTTTTATTACAAATTACTTTCAATTTTACCAAAAAACAACCTAAAACTTACTTTGACTTTTTTTATTGATTTATATATACTTTGTTTTGAAAATTTGTAATTGGAAAAGATAGTGAGAAGTTTTGGGTATGGAAAATCCAGGGCTTATTGAGTGTGGTTTCTCCCCTCATTCAGCCTAATCCGCTTTTCCTTCCTGATAGCTTTCTTTTTTAACAAGCTTTCGTTTTTATCCTCCTTTTACCAGGAGGCAATCATTATGCTTTTTACCAAGAGGCACCTATTATGCAAAAATAAAAGAAAGGAGGAGGTAGGCTTATGAGGAGACCGAGAAGGGTTAGAGAAAATTTAGAAGAAATGTTGGAGGATATTAAACCAAGGTTGGGTGTTGCCGCCTATGTTCGTCCTCTTTATTACGATGTTTTTCAAACGGTAAAGTCCTATTTACTTAAGCTTTACCTGGGAGATGAGGTAACTCCACCAGCCGAAGAATTGCCTTTTAAAGTAGTAGAAGCCTTTTCTTATGTTTCACCTGGCTTTTTTACCTTACCTATGATCGTAGGTTTTGACCCTTTTGACAATTATACCTCATCTGAACAGTCATTTCTCGCTGTTGTGAAATATAACAATAACAGATACTATATTTCCTTATCGATAATTAAAGATTACAACGAAGTTAAATATATTATGTTTGTTGTTGGAGAATCCCCAGAAGAATTATACACTATTGAGTTAACTAATTTATTAATAAAATTATCTATAAGAAATTCAGGCTACTATGGAAAATTTCTAAAGTTTTCACAACCAGGTGAAACCGTTGAAAAAGTAAAATTTAAAATACTTCCTCCTCCTAATCTTTCCCTTAATGATATTTATCTAAAAGACAAATCAGACCTTGAAGACTTTGTCGAAGCAGTAAAAAGAAAGAATCAAGGATTAAGATATCTTTTTGTTGGTGAACCCGGCACAGGTAAAACAGATACTGTTAGAGCCATTATTGCTGAGTGTCTTAAAGTTGATGGGATTACAGTAATTCAGGTAGACGCAAGCTCTGGCATTCCTTTGAATGTAGTTTTTGAATACGCTGAGATTTTTAGTCCAGTTTTACTTTGTATAGATGATATTGATATCTTGGTTGGGTCAAGAGATTACTATTTCAGAGGAAAAGAACTATCAAGCGCCCTTCAAGCCTTAGATGGCTTCGTTGAAAAGGATGACCACTACTTAATAGCTACGACTAACGATAGGAAGCTTGTTGATTTTGCCTTAAGAAGACCAGGTAGATTTGACCTTATCATAGAGTTTAAAGAGCTTGACCCAGAGTTTTATCCAGACCTTGTTTTGAGAGAATCAAAGGATGAAAACTTAGCCGAAGTATTTAGAGACGAGAGGATTAGGAGAAAGCTTTATAATCTCAAGGTAACCGGGGCTTTCATTGTTACCTTAGTTAAGCATTTACTTAAGCCAAGGTATGATGAAACAAGATACAATCCTGAAACTGTTATAGCTTTAATAGACAAGCTTCATACTGCCTTTAAGCAAGAAGTAAAGAAAGAAGAAAAAATAGGTTTTGTAGGTGGAGATTATGAGTAAAGTTAACCTTGAAGAGTTTAAGCAGGTTATCAAAGAATTAACTGACGAGGCTAAAGTTTTAGGAAATCCTTACATATTCTTGACTGAATTAGATAACCTTTTAAGAAATAAAGGAATAAATATTTACAGATATTCCCGAGAGCTTGATAAAAATGAAAGAAGAATCATAGATAGGGAGATTCTCAGTCAGCTCGTTAAGTCAGCAGACGAGATTTTGGAAAGATTCTCCGCTGAAACTGTTTTAGATGAAAGAAGAAAGCTTGAGCGAGAATTCTTAGAGATTCTTAGGATGTTTGCTAAACTTAAAGATATCGACATGGCATATAATTTAATGCAGGATCTTTATTACTATTTCAGTCCCTATGATTTTAACTACATTGTCCTTTTAAATAAACTTAGATGGCTGAATCTTGATCCCGAAACTGAGATGGTAAAACTTAGAATCAAGGATATCATCAACATTGATGAAGGCGAGAATTTCACTGAAAATGAGGATGTAGTTCAAGATAAAGAAATAGAAGAGAGCTCTTTTCGAGAACATTTTGAATGTAGATGTGTAGAAGAGGCAAATGTAGAGCTTCTGCAATGCGAGTGTGAAGAGGAGAAGCATCCCCTTCACCCCATCATTCAAGCAATCGAAGAGTTGTTTGCCAATAAAGCTGATGTTAACCCAACCTTAGAGATGGCAAAAGAGTATTTAAAAACTAAAGGCTTAAGCCTTGAGAGCTTCTCCAATAGAGAGCTTAGAGTGTTTTTAAATGTCTTAGCCTCTTTAGTTGCTGAAAGAATGCTTTTTGATGACGAAGATCTGGCTAATATTTATGATAGTATGTGGCTTGAAGACATCAACTTTTACTGCTTTGAAAATCTAAGCCTTAAAAATCCATACTGTAAGGTAATGTATCTTTTTCTTTTAAATTTCATCGCTGGATATGGCGCGGAGGAAGCATCACTTGAAGTATATGAATTTGTAAAGCAAAGGGTTGAACCAAACGATGTAGAAAAACTGCTTATGGAGCTTTTAGAGGAGGAGCTAAGTAAAAGGCAAAGGAAGACTAAAAAGACAAGGGAGGAGTCTCATGAAGGTTTACAGAACATTGTATAGCTCTAAAAAATGTGCAACTTGTGAGTATTGGGGAGCCATGAGGCAAGTAAGAGGCTCCATTGTAGAGAGCGAAGAATGGGGCGTGTGTTCCAACCGTAGAACTTTAAATTACGGCAGGGAAAAGAGCTACAAGGATAGTTGCTCAAGATACATGAGATGGATTGTGCTTGAGAGATAGAGTTTTTTTCTATGCAGGTATACTTTACAGATGAAAGAATAGTCGTTGATAGTATAACAGGAGAGGTTTTTAACCTTGAAGAAGAGCATGGAGTATGGACTTGGGAAAAGAAAATATATGTGTATAATAAGCTATCAAGGAAGGAAAAGCTTAAAACGCTAATTCACGAGGTAGTAGAATGTTTTTTAGTAGTTTATTTAGGGATGAGGCAAGAAAGAGCCCATAGGATCGCAAGTTTAGCGGAGAGGGTAGTGGGGTTTTGAAATGGATTGTGCTGAAATAAGTTTGACATGCAGACATTGAAAATTAAATTAATTTAAAATAAAAATTAAAATTGAAAAAATAAAAAAAGAAGGGGGGGATAGCTATGGCTACAGAGATTAAAGTATGGCAGATTATTAATGGAACATTACACCCCATTGAGACTTCAATGGTAAAGGAGAAGCGTTTTGAAAAAGACCTTGAAAATTGGATTAAAACACATCCAGAAATTTTAGGAGAAAATATCCTAATAATAGGAGAACAAGTTTCTACTAATGCAGGAGATATTGATTTTCTAGGGATAGATGCGTCAGGAGACCTTATTATTATTGAGCTTAAAAGAGATAAGCTTGGAAGGGATGCTTTAGCACAAGTTATAGACTATGCTTCAGAAGTAGCTTCTTGGACAAAAGAAGATA
>JBMSAU010000008.1:0-18851 GCA_049414625.1 Thermodesulfobacteriaceae bacterium | reverse complement strand
AAGCCTATGTTGGTGGAAGGGGCGTGGG
The DNA here is from genome assembly GCA_049414625.1 of Thermodesulfobacteriaceae bacterium. Classification (GTDB taxonomy): domain Bacteria; phylum Desulfobacterota; class Thermodesulfobacteria; order Thermodesulfobacteriales; family Thermodesulfobacteriaceae; genus WYEG01. The sequence goes on along the minus strand of JBMSAU010000008.1, from coordinate 18,823 downwards.
ATAGGGTGAGGAGTAGGTCAGCTCCTTTAGAGGTTGGAGGGGTGTCCCGATGAGGGATTTTTTAGAACAGCCTCACATTACTATGAAGGAATGATAAGTGGTTGAAAATTGCTCTCAGGATTTTCCTTAAGCAAATCCTACTACATACCTACTCAAGTGGTTGATACTAAACAAAGAGAAGCACCTTGTTTTAATTACTCATTTTCAGTAAAATTGAACAATAAAAATGGATAAGGGAGGTTCTATGTCCTGGAAGCAGATCGGGTTCGAAGATTTAGCTTTTCCTTATAACTTCCAAACCGGGACAAAAGATGTAGCACCTCAAGAGGTTTTTCCTCATCAAGGTCGTGTTGAAAAGGCTTTTAACCTCGCCTTGGGGCTTGAGGACGAGGGTTATAATGTTTATGTATGCGGAATCCCAGGAGTTGGGCGAACAACCTATACTCTTCGCAAGGTGAAAGAAGTTGCTAGCAGTAAACCCACCCCTCAAGATGTATGCTATGTCAATAACTTCGATGACCCGATTAGACCTAAAGCTTTGATCTTCCCTCCTGGGAAGGGTAAAAGGTTCGTTGAGTTGATAGAGAATGCCCTTGAGTTTTTAAAAAGAGAAACCTTTAGAGCCTTTGAAGGCAAAGAGTATGAAGAAGAGATCGCTAATATTACTAAAAGCATCGATAAAAAGAAGGAAGAGGTTATTCAGGAGTTGACTGAAAAGGCTAAAGAACATAATCTAATGGTGCTTTTTAGTCCGCAAGGGGTGCGTTTGCTACCTCTCTTTCGAATTGAAACCCCTGTTTCAGAAGAGGAGCTTCTCAAAGACCCAAGGGTAAGGGCAGAGTATCAAAAAAATATTCAAGAGTTTGAGCCAATCATGCGAGAATACATGAGAAGGCTAAGGGATTTAGATGCCGAGTTTGGAGACGCTCTGATCAACCTGAGAAATAAAATAGCAGAAGAACTGATAAATAAGGCCTTAAAAGACCTTTTCGAGGAGTTCAAAGACCTTAAAGACGTTATTGAATATTTAGGGTCTTTAAAAAAGGAGCTTGTGAAAAACATCCATCTTTTTATTGAATGGGAAAAGGCCAAAGGGAACTTAATGGCTCAGTCTGGGATAAACAAAGCTCTTAACATCTTTCGAGCAAATCTATTGGTTGATAACTCGGAGCTAAAGGGAGCACCCGTTGTTTATGAGAAAGTTCCCACTCTTAAGGGGCTTTTTGGTCAGATTAACTACCGGGCTGAGATGGGGATCCTCTATGCTGACCATTTAAGCCTCACTCCAGGAAGCCTTCATAAAGCTAACGGTGGATACTTGATCTTGGACCTCTGGGAGGTCTTAAAAAATCCCGCTCTCTATTTCCTGCTTAAGCGTACCATAAAACATGGAAAACTTTTTATCATGGGCGGAATGATGGAAGAAATACCCGTTCCGCATGTAGGCTTATCCCCTGAACCAATTCCTTTCTCAGCTAAAGTTTTTCTCATAGGCGACCCTTATCTATATTATCTATTGACTAACTATGATGAAGAATTTTCAGAGCTTTTCAAGATTAAAGCAGAATTTGATGCTAAGGTGCCTGTTGACGAAGAATTTCTTTCAGTCTTTCCCAGCATCGTTAAAAAGATAATTGTTGATAAAAACTTAAAGGATTTAACACCCGAAGCCTTAACTGAGGTTTTGAAATTTTCTATCTATGAAGCTGGAAATTTAAAAAAGGCTCGGTTTAACTTTGCAGAACTTTCCACTCTACTCCAAGAGGCAAATGCTTACTCTGAAGGTGATTTTATCGAAGCATCACATATAAAAAGAGCCATCAGAGAAAAAATCTACCGTCTAAACCTTATCGAGGAAAAGATCTTAGAGCTTATAAAGAATGGAAAGATCATAATCTCCGTTGAAGGAAAAAAAGTAGGGCAAATCAATGGACTTAGTGTCTTATCCCTTGGTGATTATTCCTTTGGTAAGCCAAGCAGAATAACCGCAACCGTCTACCCTGGTAGTAAAGGGGTAGTTCATATAGAAAGAGAAATAGACCTTAGCGGCCCCATTCATTCTAAAGGGGTCTACATTCTATCTGCCTATCTTTTCCATAAGTATAGCGGAGACTTTCCTTTACAACTGTCGGCAACCCTTACCTTTGAGCAAGGCTATGAGTTTGTGGAGGGAGACAGCGCCTCAGCTGCTGAGCTCTTAGCTCTGCTTTCCGCTATAGCCAAGATCCCACTCAGGCAGGATTTGGCTATAACCGGTTCTATTGACCAGTTTGGTAACATTCAGCCTGTTGGCGGTATAAAGGAAAAGATTGAGGGCTTTTTTAAAGTTTGTAAGTTAATTAAAATGTCAGGTACCCAAGGGGTCATTATCCCGGTTCAAAATTACGACGAGGTCCTGCTTGATGAAGAGGTGCTCTCTGCCATTAAAGAAGGAACATTCCATCTTTACCAAATTGAGCATATAGATGATGCTATAGAGCTTCTCACAGGAATGAAACCAGATAAGTTCCATAAAAAGGTCAAGAAAGAATTGAAAAATTTCTACGAGATAACTAAAGAGGTAGAAAAAAAGAAATCTAAGAAAACAAAGAAAAAAGAAAAAAAAGAGAAAAAATAAGAAGAACATGTAGGGGTGAACGGCTCCAACAGGACGACATCATACGAAGAGACCTCTTGCCTTTGTAGCTTGGATATTTTTTTCTATTCGGACCTACATGAACTGCGAGAGATCTCAAATAAACAAGAGAAAAAGTTCTTTAGCTGACGCCGGCGAGCGCATAAAATGGGCTAAGTCTTGGTTGTTGAAACTTGAGTTAATGTCTTTCGAAGAACCCTTTTATCGCCCACCCTAAGGGTAATTTTTTCTTTATCAAGGTATTCTAAAAGTGGTATAAGGTATTTTCTGCTTAAATTACCCCCTAATAAATCCCTAAAGGCAGAGACGGTTAGCTCTTTGTGCCTTTCGAAGTAGGCAAAAACTTTTCTTTTTACTTCCTCTAAAATATCACGATGATAGACTAACTTCTCAGTTAAAGGGATGAGAACGTTTTCTCTCTGTAGTATTTTAAAAAGCTCCTTAGCTACATAGTATTTATCACCAAAATCAAGTAAAATTTCCTCAGCATCCCTTGGGGTAAGACCCTCTTTTAAGAAGGTTTGTTCGACCTTTTTCTTAACTTCCTCTAATTCAGTAGATTTTATACTACGATACTGCGGTAAAAGATATAAGTCCTTATCTTTATGAATCTTCTGCTCGTGCAAGAGTTGGGAAAGCGCCCTTTCATAAAGTAAGTAATTTGGCTCATCAGAAAGCCTGCTCTTTAGAGCTTCTTTGCTCAAGCCCGGAGATAGCGGGTTAGCTTGATGATACTTTTCTAACCTTTCAAGGATCTCTTCTTTTAACTCCGCTAAAGCTGAGTTCGCAAAGAGATAGCTTGTCTGCCCCTCGGGAATGATGATCAGCTTTTCATTCAAACTTTTTATTATGTCCTCAATCTCTTGACCATAGACGGATAAGGAATAGCTTAAATCTTCTACCTTTAAACCTCTTCTTCCTTTGTTCTTAATTAGATAGTAAGCAATTTCAGAGGCATCTCCTTGCGCTAAAAACAAGAGCTCTTCCTTTTCCCAGGGTTTGGTGCGCTTTCTTTTTGTGGTAACTGCTAGAAGCACCCTTCCACCAGCAACCGTCTCGTTCGTCCCAGGTCTTCTAAGGATAAACCGATCATCTCTAAAGCAAACAATGGGTTTACTAACATACAACTGAGCAACATCCCTCTCGTTTGCTGAAAGCTCATTTTTTACAACCAAAATAAGTTTAGCTAAAACCTCGGAAGTGCCAATGTAAAGCAGAAGATTTTCGAAATTTTTAAGAGGTTTACTTAATTTTCTGACCGTTTTTATCTCCACATCAAGCCATTGGGTAGGCTTTAATACGCCAGGTAAAGAGACCACATTTCCTCTCTCGACTTCATCCTTTGACACATTAAGAAGATTTAAGGCAGTGCGCATTCCAGCGTAAGCCTTATCCACAGGCTTTCCATGCACTTGGATGCTTCTCACCTTGGTTAAGATGCCTTGGGGATAGACCATTACTTCATCGCCGACAGCAACCTCTCCTGAAATTGCGGTCCCTCTTACAACCGTGCCATGACCCTTTACTGTAAAAACTCCGTCAATGGGAAGCCTGAAGGGTTTGTGAATTGGTTTCTCTTGGACCTTTTTTGCCTTTTCATCAAGGACTTTGATAATATCTTCCTTGCCTTGGAGGGTAACCGCTGAAAAGGGAATGATAGGAGCCCCCTCAAGAAAAGTTCCTTTAAGGAATTCCCTGATATCTTCGGTAATAAGTTCCAAAAGTTCCTCATCCACTAAGTCTACTTTCGTCAAAACAACGAAACCATCTTTAATTCCCAGAAGCTCGCAAATTTCTAAGTGTTCAACCGTTTGAGGCATAACCCCCTCATCAGCGGCGATTACGAGCATAACAAGGTCTACTCCACCAGCTCCGATAACCATGTTATGAATGAACCTTTCATGACCTGGAACATCAACGATGCCAGCAAGGATACCCGAAGGCAGAATAAGATGAGCAAAACCGAGGTCTATCGTTATGCCTCTTTCCTTTTCTTCCTTCAGTCTATCAGGGTCGATGCCAGTTAAGACTTTTACAAGAGTTGACTTACCATGGTCTACATGCCCAGCTGTGCCAACGATCACGCTCTTTAAAGGTAAGCTCTTCATAGGCTTTTATAAATTAAACAAGATTTTCGAAATGGGCAAAGAAGTGATAAAGAGAAAATACCTGTTTGAGAAGGGAAAGTCTGTTTGCGCGGACCTTTTCATCGTCGACCATCACAAAGACTTTATCGAAGAATTCTTCAATGGAGGGTTTTAGCTTGAGTAAAAGATAAAGCGCATCCTCATAAGCTTTACTTTTAAGCTTTGACAAATAAGGCTCTTCAATATCCTTAAAAGACTCAAACAGGTTTTTTTCTGAAGGTAGCTCAAAAAGCTCAGGATTGGGTGATAGAAGCTTATCTATGTCCTGATTTTTCAGGATAGCGTAAAGCCTCTTGAAAGAAACTAAAAGGTCTTCGAACTCTTTACCCTGAGAAAGCTTTGAAATCGCCCTTAAGCGCAAAAATTGATCGTAGGGATTAAGGTTCAACTTGATAACAGAGAAGACCTGTCCTTTAGGATAACCCAGAGAGAGGAATTCGCTTTCAAGCCGCTTTCTCAAGAATTCAACGGTTTCTTCTTTTGCCGATTGATTTTTAAGGTAGCCCTGTTGTAAAAGAAGGTCACAAGCCTTCTCAATCAAAGGTTCGAGCTCAAGGTCAAGTTCTTTTCCGAGCAGTATTTTTATCACACCATAGGCTGCTCTTCTTAAACCATGAGGGTCGCTTTCTCCGGTAGGCTTCTCGTTTACTCCAATTAGAGCGGTAATATGGTCAACTTTGTCGCAAATAGAAAGGATGGTTCCAATCGTTGTCTCTGGTAGCCTTTCATCGTTTGGATTAGGAAGATATTGCTCCTCAATCGCTCTTGCTACCACCTCATCTCCAAACTGATGAAGATAGTAATACTTTCCCATAATGCCTTGAAGGCTTGGGAATTCTTTCACCACCTCCGAAGCAAGGTCAGCTTTAGCGTAATGACTTGCCTTTTTTAGCTTTTCTAACTCAGCTGCGATGTCCAATCTCTCAGCAAGAAAGACCGAAAGCTTTTTTAGCCTTTCTGTTTTCTCATATAGGGTCCCGCACCGGACATGATAAACAATTCCCTTTAAGTTTATAACCAATTGGTCTAAGGATCGCTTTAAGTCCCGCTCGTAATAAAAAAGGGCGTCTTCTAGACGAGCCTTGGCTACCCTTTCGTGCCCGGCAATGAGGACCTTTTCATCCCGGACGCGGTTGTTGTTTACCGCCACGAAGTAGTTAAGAAGTTTTCCGTTATTATCCCTCAGTAAAAAGTATCTCTGATGTTCTTGAAGGGCGATTTTAGTTAACTCTTCAGGCATCCTCAAAAATTTTTCATCGAAGGACCCAAGGGTAGGGAAAGGATACTCTACAAGGTTTGCGTTCTCATGAAGAAGATGGGGTTCGAGCTCAGGGTAACCTTTCCCTTTGGTGATTCGCTTAATTTCCATCTCGGTTAGTCTTTCTCTTTCATCAGGGTCAACGATTACCCAATGTTCCTGAAGAAGCTTGACGTATTCATCAAAGTCAGCGCTCCTAAGTTTAATTTTTTTTGCCCCTAAGTATCTATGACCATAGGTCCAGTCTACGCTCTTTAAGCCTGCTATTTCTAGAGGCACTATATCTTCTCCAAAAAGGCAAAGAATAGACCTAATTGGCCTGGCAAAGGGAAACCGAACCTCACCCCAGACCATCTTCTTTGGGAATGGAATTTCTAAAAGGATTTTGGGGAGGATGGTCTGTAAAATTTTCGTGGTTTCTTCTCCTATTCTTTTGACTTTTAAAGCGATATAGGCTCCCTTTGGGGTTTCCTTTATGTAAAGGTCGGATGGTTCTACACCGTGCTTTGCTGCAAAGCCAAGCGCTGCTTTTGTGTAGTTTCCTTTTTCATCAAAGGCTACCTTAGTTGTCGGTCCAATAATCTCCTCTTCAAGGTCCTCCTGCTTCTCGCTAAGTCCTTCAACAAAAAGAACAAGCCTTCTTGGGGTCCCAGCTGTCTTTATGTTTTTGAACTTAAGCCTATACTCCACTAAATACTTTTCCGCAAGCTCGGCTAAGGAGTTGATTCCAATTCTAATAAACCTTGCTGGCAGTTCCTCCGTTAGCACTTCAAAAAGAAGATTTTTTATGCCTATCATTGACCCTCGTATTTTTCTAAATAAACTTCAGCAGCTCTCTTCGCTAAAGCTCGGACCCTAGCGATGTAGTTTGCTCTTTCAATAGGCGAGATAGCACCTCGCGCATCAAGGAGATTAAAAAGATGGGAGCATTTTAAGACAAAATCGTATCCCGGAAAGACCAACCCTAACTCAAGAATCCTTCTACCTTCTGCTTCATATTTATCAAAAAGCTCCCTTAACAAAGAGACATCAACCACCTCAAAATTAAAGATAGAGTATTCGACCTCGGTAGGCAGATGCACGTCTCTATAGAGAATATTTTCATTCCATTTAATATCGAACACGCTTTCTACACCCTGAAGATACATCGTCAACCTTTCAAGACCGTAGGTAATCTCTACGGAAACAGGAAAACAATCAAACCCTCCTACTTGTTGAAAGTAAGTAAACTGAGTGATCTCCATTCCATCAAGCCAAACTTCCCAACCAAGCCCCCAAGCACCAAGCGTAGGCGATTCCCAATCGTCCTCAACGAAGCGGATATCATGGTCTCGTGGGTCTATACCCAACCTTTGTAAACTTTCAAGATATAGGTCTTGAATGTTGTCAGGAGAGGGTTTTATCAAAACTTGATATTGATAGTAATGCTGAAGCCTGTTTGGGTTTTCTCCGTATCTACCATCGGTTGGTCTCCTTGATGGGGCTACATAAGCGCATGCCCAAGGCTTTTTCCCGAGAGCTCTTAAAAAAGTTGCTGGATGAAAGGTCCCTGCCCCGGCTTCCACATCATAAGGCTGAAGTATGACGCATCCTTTCTCCGCCCAAAATTTATTAAGAATGCCGATTACCTCCTGAAAATACATTCCTTAGCCCTCAACAAAGACCACGCGTTCTTCTCCGGCATTCAGTCGATCAACCCAGCCCAAAGTGTAGCACTTTTCTCCACAGGCAGAAAGAAATTCTTTAATTTTAGGCTCGTCATCCTTTTTTACAATAAGAACCATGCCAATTCCACAGTTAAATACGCGATACATTTCCTCTTCGGAGATGTTTCCTAATTCCTGAAGATATTTGAATATAGGCGGCCATTCCCAGGCCTTTTTGTTTATCACCACTTTACAGTTTTGAGGTAGGATCCTCGGTATGTTATCAACCAATCCTCCCCCGGTAATATGGGCAATCCCCTTTATCTTTTCACCCCGATTTAAAAGAGTAAGAATTGTCGGAACATAGATTTTAGTAGGCTTTAGAATTTCTTCCCCAAGGGGTATTCCAAGAGCTTCTGGCACATGGCTTAAGCTAAGTTTATGTTCTTCAAATAGGATCTTTCTTACCAAAGAAAACCCATTGCTGTGTAAGCCGTTTGATGCTAATCCAATGACCACATCGCCGGTTGAGATTTCAGACCCATCTATCATCCTATCTCGAGCAACAATTCCCACCACAAAGCCAGCAAGGTCATAATCCTTTTCCCCATACATGCCGGGCATTTCTGCGGTTTCTCCACCAAGAAGAGCACATTGAGATATTTTGCATCCTTCAATTATTCCATCAAGGATTTCCGAAAAGGTTTTTTCGTTAAATTTACCCATGGCAATGTAATCAAGGAAGAAAAGAGGTCTTGCACCAAGAGTGATGATGTCATTTACGCACATGGCTACTAAGTCGACCCCAACGGATACATGATAATCCGCCATGATCGCAATTTTTATTTTGGTTCCTACACCGTCTGTGCTGGCAACAAGGAGAGGGTTGGGGCAACAAGAAGGATCAAGAGAATACAAGCCAGCAAAAGCTCCAATCCCGCCTATAACCCCTTTTTGGGGAAGCTTGGCAACTTTTTCTTTAACAATCTCCACAAGCCGATTTGCCGCCTCTAAATCAACCCCCGCAGACTTGTATCTTTCAGCTTTTGAGTTCATCTTTTCTCCTTAGGAGTATCTTGTAAGACTTATCTAAAAGGCTAAATTATATAAGACTTTTTAGTAATAGCAATAGTAAATATTCTGCCGAGCGGTAGCGAGGTAGCCCTTAGTTCGTTCGGGACGGCGTCCCCCGAGGAGGAGACCCTTGGCTAACACCTCGGGGTGGCAGCCTCCCACCGTGTCTTCGTCCCGAGGCACGCCAGTGCCGAGGGACTCCTCGCTTCCGCTTGGGACGACAAAAAAGTAGGCTCGGTACGGCGCCAAAAGGGGGCTGACATATGGCTAAAAAAGTTAAAAAATTCCCAAGGCTCTTAAGCCCAGAAGAAAGAGAGACTGTTCTTTCATTCTTAGAAAAAAGATTTGGACTTTCTCCTTCTCTATTTGAAGACTATGAGATGTTAAGGGGAGCCTCGAATTTTTGGCTCTATCCAAAGAATGCCCTTTGGGATAAGTTAAAAGATTTAAACCCAGAAACGGTTGGCTTGTTGTTTTTAAGAGAGGTTTCTCATTATTTAAAACCAACTTCAGCCTTTCTTCAGCGCTTCGGACGATGGGCAACCAAAAACATTGTCGAAATAACAAAGGAGCAATTTAATCTCCTAAAGGAAAGAAAAAAGATAGAAGAAATCGTCCTTCCTATTGAGCCAGGTTATGTGATACTAAAGCATGAAGGATGGATTTTAGGTTGTGGTCTATACATTTCAAACAAACTTTTTGCCTACATAGAAGAAAAGATATTGAAATCTGATTGATCATCTATGGCAAAATACCTCGTAGACAAATTTAAAATCCTTTTCTAAATGTTCTTCTGTTTCTTCAATAATTTCTCCTAATTTAACTTTTTGCCCATAGCTTACGGATACTATACTTAATCCCCATACAAAAGATAAACATTTTTCGTTTTTTATTTTTAAACCTAATACACCCTGAGTAAAAGTTATTTTATCAAGTTATTTTATCAACTATTCCTGAGATGGGAGCATGAATTTTTTTTTCTTTAAGACCTATTCTGTGTTGTCCTTCCTTAGCCTTTTCAAGAGTTATAAAGAATTGGTAGCTTATGAGGAGCTTCGAGGTCAATTCTTCGTCTAAAGTATTATTAGTATTCTCAACCTCTTCAAAAATTTGTTTTTTTCAAAGCCTTTGGGTTAATTTATTTCTTAAACTCAACGAAAGCTTGTAGTTCCTTTTTTATTCTGTCAAGTAAGTTCTTATCATTTGAAAATAAGTAAATCTCTATGTTTTGACTTTTTTGATGAAATTTTCAATGGCTCAAGAATAGAAAAACATGGCATAGTAACAACTGAAGGACCAAAAGAAAATAAAAAGAGATAAGGTCAGATAGTAAAAGAAATTTTTTATAGAATTCGAGTTTCACGAGGATTTTCAACATTTTGGAATTAGCTCCCCTTTATGAAGTTATATTTCTTTAGCTTCCACTTGTTGGATGATAATTGGGTCATGAGTTGCAAGCAACACGGTTTTACCTTTTTGGTTTAGTTCTTTTAGAATGGATAAGATTTCTTTAATGCTCAGTGGGTCGATATTACCCGTTGGTTCATCCGCTATGATGTAATCCGGGTCCTTGATGATTGCCCTTATGAAACCAACCTTCTGTTTTTCTCCCCCTGATAAGAATTTTACCTTTTTATTTGCTTTTAAGGATAGGTCAAATCGTTCGAGATAATCATAGATTATAACCTTCGCTCGTTTTTTCGGCAAGTTTATTTCGGCTAAATCAAGAGAAAGTTTGATGTTTTCATAAACTGAAAGGTCTTCTAAGAGCTTCAAATCTTGAAAGATTATTCCCATTCTCCGTCTTATTTTCAAGAAGTCATTATAGCTTAGGGATGAGTAAGGCAGCCCTTCCCAGAATATTTCACCGTCCGTGGGCTCCTCTTCACGGTAAATTAGTTTTAAAAGGGTAGTTTTCCCAGCTCCTGTTGGTCCGGTTAAAAGCACGAATTCTCCTGGTTCAATGCTTAGGCTAATATTGTTTAAAGCACGAAAATAGGGAGGATAGATCTTGGTAACCCTTTCCAGGGTAATAAGCGGCATGAAAATTATTATAAGCTACAGTTGAAAAAAAGAAAATTGGTGATTTAATTTAGCCAACTAAGCACGCTCCGAGGATGGGGTGTGTCCCGTAAGGGATGCTTGGTTTTATTCCACTCGGAGCGGAAGAAAAAAACCCCATAAGGAGGTTGAATAGTGAGTCACATCACCATGAAACAACTCTTAGAGGCTGGGGTCCATTTTGGTCACAAGACCAGTAGATGGAACCCCAAAATGAAGCCTTTCATCTTCGGTGAGAGGAACGGCATCCACATCATCGACCTTCAACAAACTTTAAAGTACTTTGAGATTGCCTATGAGTTTGTGGTGAACCTTACCTCAAACGGTGGGAAAATCCTTTTTGTTGGCACCAAGAAACAAGCAAGGGATGCCATAAGAGAAGAAGCCCAAAGGTGTGGAATGCCTTATGTTGACCATCGCTGGCTTGGTGGAACGCTTACCAATTTTAGAACCATCAGGCAAAGTGTTGAAAAGTTAAAGAGGATTGAAGGATGGTTTGTGGACGGCACGATAGAGAGATTTCCTAAAAAGGAAAGGTTAAAGCTTGAACGTCTTAAAGCAAAGCTTGAGAGGAACCTTGCTGGAATAAAGAATATGGAAACCCTTCCCGATGCTCTGTATATCGTAGACCCAGTGCATGAGGAAATTGCCGTCTTAGAGGCTCGCAAACTTAAGATACCTATTGTGGCAATCGTGGACACGAACTGCGACCCAGACCTAATTGATTTTATCATTCCGGGGAATGATGACGCCATAAGGGCGATAAAGCTTATCACCAGTAAGATCGCCGATGCTTGTCTTGAGGGAATTGAGATCTACAAGGAGAAGGTTGCCGCAGAAACTGACAAGGAAGTATCCCTCGAAGAAGAGTTTCTTAAGGCCGAAGAAAAGGCAGAAGACATCTTAAAAGAAATCATCGAGGAAGAAGAAAAAGAGATATCTTACGAAGAAGCAGCAGAAAAGTTTTTAGCTGAATAATTTTTAAAATTTAGAGGAGGTTTGAGATATGAGCCAGATTTCGCTTGAACTTATTAAACAGCTAAGAGAAAGAACGGCTGCCGGTTTTTCCGATTGCAAGAAAGCCCTTGAGGAGGCAGGAGGGGATATTGAAAAGGCTATCGATATTTTAAGAAAAAAAGGTCTTGTCATCGCTGCCAAAAGGGCTGGTAGAGAGGCAAGAGAGGGGATAGTTGAGGCTTACATTCATGCCAACAGAAAAATCGGAGTTCTTGTTGAGATAAACTGCGAGACAGACTTTGTGGCAAGGACTGATGAGTTTAGAGAATTTGCCCATAATGTGGCAATGCAGATTGCGGCCACAAATCCTATTAGCATTACTCGTGAGGAGGTTCCGCCAGAGGTTCTTGAGAGGGAGAAAAGGATCTATGAAGAACAACTGAGAGAGGCAGGAAAACCTGAGAATATTATTCCTAAAATCGTTGAGGGTAAGCTTGAAAAATTCTATAAAGAAAATGTCCTTCTTGAACAGCCCTTTATTAAAAACCCTGAGCTCACAATTCAAGACCTTTTGAATGAACTTATGTCTAAAACAGGGGAGAAGATTGTGATTCGAAGGTTTGTTAGATTTCAAGTGGGCGAATAAAAAGCATGCTTAAGTATCGACGAGCAGTGCTTAAGATGTCTGGTGAAGCTTTGGCTGGAGAGGGTTTATCTATCATTGATCCAGAACTTGTAAAATTTCTTTGCGAAGAAGTAAAGGAAGTGTTAGCCCTTGGGGCAGAGTTAGCCATAGTGGTTGGTGGGGGGAATATATTAAGAGGAGTTAGCGCAGAGAGGGAAGGAATAGACAGGGTTAAAGCTGACCAGGCAGGCATGCTTGCAACCCTGATAAACTGCCTTTTATTACAGGACCTTTTCCAAAAAAACGGCCTTCCTTCAAGGGTGCTCTCAGCTTATGAAATAAAAGGGGTTGTTGAGGGCTTCTCTAAGGATAAGGCTTTGAGTTATCTAAAACAGGGAGAGGTCCTTTTTCTTGCCTGTGGAACGGGCAATCCCTTTTTTTCAACTGATACAGCAGGAGTGCTAAGGGCGCTTGAGCTGTCTGCTCAGGTTTTACTTAAAGCAACGAAAGTGGATGGCGTCTACGATAAGGACCCAAGGTTAGACCCCTCAGCAAAAAAATACGAACGCCTCACCTACGAAGAAACACTTCTACAAGGTTTAAAGGTAATGGATCTCACAGCCTTTTCTTTAGCCAAGGAGCAGAACCTTCCTATTATTGTGTTTAAATTTCCAGAAAGAGAAGCTATAAAAAAAGCTCTAATGGGTGAACCTATTGGCACCTATGTGGGGAACTAAGAAGACCTTGGGGGGAGGTGATAAGCTGTGAACCAACACCTTGAGGATCTAAAAAAAAGAATGGATAAGACCTTCAAAACTTTCAAAGAGGAGCTTTCTCATATTCGGACATCTCGTGCCTCCATCGCCTTGTTAGAGGGGATAAAGGTTGATTGTTATGGGACCAAGATGAGCATTCCCCAGATAGCTACAGTTAATATTATAGAGGGAAGGGTTCTTGTCATCCAACCTTGGGACCCAAATCTCTTAAAGGAGATTGAAAAGGCAATTCAAAAGTCAGACCTTGGGGTAACCCCTACGAGCGATGGAAAAAGCCTAAAACTTGTTCTTCCACCTCTTACCGAGGAGAGAAGAAAAGAGCTCTTAAAAATTGCAGGGAAGCTCGCCGAAGAGGCAAGGATTGCGATCAGGAACATAAGAAGGGATGTTCTCGAAAAGTTTAAATTAGCAAAGAAAAATAAAGAAATATCCGAGGATGATTACATTCGACTTGAGAAGGAAGTTCAAAAGATAACAGACGAGTTTATAAAAAAGATAGACCAAGCCTTAGCCGAAAAAGAAAAAGAGATTCTTACCTTTTAATGTATGACAGACCATGAAAAGCCAGAATCTTTGTCCTTGGAGAAGCTTCCTCACCATGTGGCCATCATCATGGATGGCAACGGAAGATGGGCAAAAGCTCGAGGTCTTCCAAGAGTTTGTGGTCATAGAAAGGGAGTAGAAACAGCTCGGAAAATCGTCCTAAAAACCCAAGAAATCGGCATCAAGTATCTCTCACTTTTTGCCTTTTCTAAAGAAAACTGGCAAAGACCGGAAGCAGAAATACAAGCCCTATTTCAACTTCTTGAAGAGTATCTAATTAGAGACCTCCCAATCATGAAGGAAAAAGGAATTAGGCTAAGGGTGATAGGTGATAAAGAAGACCTACCGGAAAATTTACAAAAAGTAATAGACTTTGCTGAAAAGGAGACGATGGCAAACGAAAAGCTTCATTTAATTTTAGCTTTAAGCTATGGAGGAAAGGCTGAGATCTTGCAAGCAGCAAGAAAGTTAGTAGAAAAGATAAAAAAGGGAGACCTTTTTTCAGATCTTATATCTGAAGAATTATTTCGGCAATTTCTTTATCTTCCTGATGTCCCTGACCCAGACCTTTTAATCAGAACCGGGGGCGAAATGCGAATTTCAAACTTTTATCTCTTTCAACTTGCCTACACCGAGCTTTACTTTACCCCTGTGCTTTGGCCAGATTTTACGGAGGATGAGTACCTAAAAGCCCTTTTAGATTTCCAAAGACGCGAAAGAAGGTTTGGCAAGGTTTATGAACTCTAATCTCTTAAAAAGAATAGCCTCAGCTGTTGTCCTACTACCTCTGCTAATCCTCATCATTTTTAAAGCACCTTTCTTTTTGATCAAAATTCTTGTGCTTATTGTTGCTATTCTTTCTTTGAGAGAATGGAATGAACTTTTTTCCCTCCCAAAATCTTATCTTTGGTGTAGTATTTTGCTTTATTTTGGACTCTTTTGGCAAAATTTTCCTCTAAACTTATTTTTGTTTTTTATTTTTCTAATCTTTTCTTTTTCCTTTCAGCTATTCCGTTTTCAGGCTGAGGTTTTTGTTCGGCAATTTTTTCCCTTCTTTTTTGGGTTAACTTATATTTATTTTTCTTTGAGTTCTCTTATAGAAATTATCTCCGATTTTTCTCGGGAGCATCTTTTCTATCTTTTGATGACTGTTTTTGCAAACGACACAGGCGCGTACTTTGCAGGAAAGATTTTAGGTAAAACCCCTTTTTTTGTTAAGATCTCCCCAAGAAAAACTTGGGAGGGTTTTGGGGGTGGATTAGGGCTTTCCTTTTTAGTTGGCTATCTTGTTAATCTAAAGTTTTCACTATTTGATGTTAAAACCTATTTTCTTGTAACCTTTTTGGTTGCTCTTTCAGGGACATTTGGGGACCTTTTAGAATCGGCTGTAAAACGTTCAGTTGGAAGAAAAGATTCTGGAGTGTTGATCCCAGGACACGGGGGGCTCCTTGATAGGATCGATAGCCTGCTTTTAGCTGGTCCTATTGGCTACCTAATTTTAAAAATCTTAAGCTAAAGATTTAAGCTAAAGATGTTAGGCGTAGACTTTGCTTATGAGCTTTTAAAAAAAGAGGAGGTGCCTGAGCACATCATAAAGCATTCTGAAAAAGTTGCCCTTATCTCCCTTTGTCTTGGCTCCTTTTTAAAGCATGTAAGCAACCCATTGCTTGACCTTAATGTCTTGACTGTTTCTGCTTTGCTTCATGATGTAAAAAAGATGGCAAGCCTTAAAAGCGGAGAAAATCATGCTACTGCGGGCTATAAACTTATGGTAAGCCTTGGTTATCCAAGGGTTGGCGAAATAATCTATGCCCACATCTTCCTTAAACTACCAAAACCGGACGAGCCGATTAAAGAAGAAGAAATTGTTTTTTATGCCGACAAGAGGGTAAAGCACGATACCATCGTAAGCTTAAGGGAACGCTTTTCTGACCTACGGGAAAGGTATGGGAGGACGTTAAAGGCCATAATTCGAATGAGGCTTCTTGAGGACATGACCATACTTCTTGAAAGGAGGCTGTTCAAAGGACTTCCTTTTAGTCCTTCAGATTTAAACAAACTAAACAGTGTCACGGAGGTCCGGGATGTCCTCAAAAATTGTCTTGAGAGTAGCCCTGATTGCTGGTGGGACTTCCTCAGAGCGTGAAGTTTCTCTAAAGGGGGCAAGGGCGGTTGAGAAGGCTCTTAGGGAGCTTGGTCATAAAGTGGAATTTTTTGACCCTGCAACAGACCTGTTGAAGCTTGCTCAAAGGGCAAGGGAATTTGATGTTGCCTTTTTGGTGCTTCATGGGAAGGGAGGGGAGGATGGAACCATACAGGGTTTTCTTGAACTTTTAGGGCTTCCCTATCAGGGAGCTGGAGTCTTAGGTAGTGCCCTTGCTATGCATAAAGGTTTGAGCAAAAAGCTCTATCAGTTGGCTTGTTTGCCTGTCCCTCGAGGTGAAACCTTCCACAAAGGTCGTTCTTCGTCAAGGGAAATGGTCGAGTACGCTAAATGGCTTGGCTTTCCTTTGGTTGTTAAGCCTGCTACACATGGCTCAAGCGTGGGAATGAGCCTCGTTGAAGACGAAAAAGAACTATTCAAGGCGCTTGACCTTGCCTTTAGCTACGATGATGAGGTTTTGATAGAAGAATACATTCAGGGTAGAGAAATTACCGGAGGAATCCTTGAGGAAAAGCCGCTCCCTCTTGTCGAAATCATTCCTAAAGAAAGTAAATACTTTGACTATGAAACAAAGTATACTCCTGGCAAGGCTGAAGAAATATGCCCAGCCCCTCTTGACGAAAAACTGACTAAGAAGGGCCAAAATTACGCCCTCTTAGCTCATAGGGTTTTAAAGCTAAGACATTATAGTAGAACAGACATGATTTTGAAAGAGGATGAATTCTTTCTGCTTGAGACAAACACCATCCCAGGGATGACAGAAACAAGCCTTCTACCTTTAGCGGCAAAAGTTGCGGGATTATCTTTTAAAGACCTTGTTCAAAAGCTCTTAGAATTAACGCTTAAAGATAGCTAAACTTGATAGAAGCCTTGTTTAATCTTTTGTCCTTCAACCCCAAGATAGATAGCAGACTCAAGAAACAGGTTTTTTAAGGCTCCCTCCGGTAAGCTCTCTGCTATTTTTTCCATCTCAAAAGCCTGAGAAAGAAGAAAATCGGCTAAAGTTTGAGAGGAGGAAAAGTTTAACGGAGTTTTGGCGATTTTATCCAAAAGGTCAAGAGAAAATTCAAGGCGTTCTGCCAAATACTTTACCTTTTCCCCCTCCGTTTGTTTTAGATTTTCTAAGCTTTCAAGCTCTCTTATGGCTTCTTTAAGGTAATCTTCAAAGACCTTCGAATCTTTCTTGACAATAATTTCCGTTATGATACGATTAAAATCAATCAAATTTTTAGGGTCAATCTTCATGAGGCTCACCTCTTCATCTGTGTTTAATATTCTTATCGGTAAAAGTAAAGACAAATTCAAAACTTTCAAGGGGTTAACTCTTTTTTTGTTGATTGTCACCTTAGTCTATGGATGTGGGTGGGTTCTTGTTGGGGGTGGTGTTTATGAAGGATATAAAGTAGTGACAGACCCAAGGTCAGTTGGAACTCAGCTTGATGATGCGATAATCACGGCAAAGGTTAAGGCAAAGCTTATAGAAGACCCCATTACCAAAGCAAGAAAAATCGACGTTGACACGGTAAATGGAGTTGTCACTCTCACCGGTTTAGTTGATTCCGAGGAAGAGGTTAAGCGGGCTATTCAGATTGCCTCTTCAGTTCCAGGGGTAAAGAAGGTGGTAAACAATTTAAGAATAGGCCAGAGGAGTTTTACTCAGTATTTATCAGATAAAGAGATTACCGCAAGGATTAAAGCAAAACTTATTGCAGACCCTGAGCTTAAGGCTTTTAGCATAGATGTGGACACGGTGAACGGGGTTGTGACCCTTACTGGTGTTGTTGAGAGCGAAGTTCAAAAAGAGCGTGCAGTTTTTCACGCAAAATCTGTCCCAGGTGTCAAGTCAGTAGTAGTAAACCTTCAAGTTAAAAAACGATAAACTTTTACTTATAAAACTTCCCTTGGTATAGTTCCCTCTCTTCCAAGCATTGATTAATGGACTTTAGAACTTCTGCCTTTTTTAGTAGCCAATCCGGGGCTACCAATTCATCTTTTGGGGGGTCGGAGGTTAAACGATGCACGACTGTCTCCGGTGGTAGAAGAGCAAGGCTCTCAGCTACAAGAGTTGCGTAATCTTTAAGGGTTAGCGGTTGGTATTCCCCTTTAAGATAGAGCCTCTCCATGGGTGTTTGTTTAACGATGTAAAGGGCATGAAATTTTATGCCATCTATCCTTAAGGAGCTTAGAGCTCTAACTGTTGCAAGCATCATCTCCTTAGTTTCCCTTGGGAGACCGAAGATGATATGAACCACAACTGGTAATCCTTTGGACTTTAGGAGGTGGTAAGCCTTTAGAAAATCTTCGTAGGTATGCCCTCGATTGATGTATCTTAGAGTTTCATCGTGGATGCTTTGAAGACCAAGCTCAACCCAAACATAATAGCCCTGGTCCTGATACTTTTTGATAAGGTTTGCCCGTTCTTCGTCAACGCAATCTGGTCTTGTGCCGATAGCCAATCCTACGAAATCCTTATCTAAGTGGACAAGGTTGTAAAGTTCATCAAGGACCTCAAGGGGAGCGTAGGTATTAGAAAAGGACTGAAGATAAAGGATAAATTTTTTATAGCCCTTGCTTCTAAATTTTTCGATGAATTTTTTTACCTGTTCTTCAGGAGTTAGAATCTTTGCCAAACCGGTCCCAGAACCTTTGGCGTCACAGTAGATGCATCCTCCAAAACCAAGGGTTCCATCCCGATTTGGGCAAGTAAGGCCTGCGTCTATGGGTATTTTTTTTACCTTTTCTCCAAAACGTTCCTTTAAATGTTTGTTTAAGCTATAGTATCTTTCCATGGTTTTAATTATAATGCATCTTGAAAGGCTACTCCATGAGGCTGTTCAAAAATTTTAAAATTTTAATTAAGGATTAAATTATTAAACTATGAGGAGAAGTGTTTTGACTTTGAAGCATTTATATAGTTTTGTAAAGTCCTATTTTCAG
>JBMSAU010000007.1:0-46196 GCA_049414625.1 Thermodesulfobacteriaceae bacterium | reverse complement strand
ACCTCAAGAAGGACTGCCTTTTATAGCGGATAAAAGCTACGATGCGGTGGATATTATAGAAAGCCTCTTGGACAGAGGATTTGAACCAGCCATAAGGATTAAGGAGACTATGAAGATGAGTATAAGGCATCCTTTGAGAAAGCTATCTAACGAGAATTGGAAGAGATACGGGAAGGTGGGGTATAGGGTAGAACAGTTGTTTGGTAGCGTAAAGCAGAAGATTTGTTCAAGCTTTAAATTGCTGAGGGAGGATTTGGCAAGGAAGGCATGCCTTGCTTGTGCTATTCTTTGGAACTTCTGGGTGTTTGCAACTTACTTATTTTTGTTATTTCTTTCTGGTATCTTGCAATATAGCTACGCTAAGGGCTATGGTAGATTTTTAGAACAGCCTCTTTTACCCCTTGACAGCGACACGATCATGGTGTAAAATACACTATCGCTTTCTGAGGGGCAAAGGTTTAAAGCCCCTTGCTAAAAAGGACTTGACAGATCTGAGTAGTTGGGTTATACTTAAAAGACTTGCTTGAGGAACCCGTAAGGTAGAGGTTCCTTGTAAAAGGACTTGACATCCTTTACGGAAGGATGTATAATTAATAATCCCATTGAGGGAAGTTGAGGGGTGTGAAAAGCCCCTTGTTAAAAAAGACTTGACAAGTTTGAATTGCTGGGTTATATTTAAATCCCCCTAAGGGGAACTGAGGGGTGAAGGTTTAAAGCCCCTTGCCAACTTGTCAACTGAATAGGGAGGAAGAACCCGAGAGCTTTTATGAAGAGTTTGATCCTGGCTCAGCGCGAACGCTGGCGGCGTGCCTAACACATGCAAGTCGTGCGGAGGGGTGATGAGCCCCTCAGCGGCAAACGGGTGAGTAACACGTGAGTAACCTACCCTTGGGAAGGGGATAACCCTCCGAAAGGAGGGCTAATACCCTATAATGCCGGGGACCACTAAGGTCTTTCGGTGAAAGGTGGCCTCTGCTCTGCATGCTACCGCCCAAGGAGGGGCTCGCGGCCCATCAGGTAGTTGGTGGGGTAACGGCCTACCAAGCCTATGACGGGTAGCCGGCCTGAGAGGGTGGTCGGCCACACGGGCACTGAGACACGGGCCCGACTCCTACGGGAGGCAGCAGTGGGGAATCTTGGGCAATGGGCGAAAGCCTGACCCAGCGACGCCGCGTGGGGGAAGAAGGCCTTCGGGTCGTAAACCCCTGTTCTGGGGGAAGAACCCTGACTGGGTTAAGAGCCCAGTCAGGCTGACGGTACCCCAGGAGAAAGCCACGGCTAACTGCGTGCCAGCAGCCGCGGTAATACGCAGGTGGCGAGCGTTGCCCGGAATTACTGGGCGTAAAGGGTGCGTAGGCGGCCGGACAAGTCGTAGGTTAAAGCCCGGGGCTCAACCCCGGAAGTGCCTACGATACTGTCTGGCTTGAGGGCTGGAGAGGCTGGCGGAATTCCCGGTGTAGGGGTGAAATCCGTAGATATCGGGAGGAACACCGGAGGGGAAGCCGGCCAGCTGGACAGTCCCTGACGCTGAGGCACGAAAGCGTGGGGAGCAAACCGGATTAGATACCCGGGTAGTCCACGCTGTAAACGATGGGTGCTAGGTCTGGGGAGGTAATCTCTCCGGGCCGAAGCTAACGCGTTAAGCACCCCGCCTGGGGAGTACGGCCGCAAGGCTGAAACTCAAAGGAATTGACGGGGGCCCGCACAAGCGGTGGAGCACGTGGTTTAATTCGATGCAGAGCGAAGAACCTTACCCGGGCTTGACATGCCAGGGTTGTACCCCGGTGGAAACACTGGGGGAGCGTGGGGTTTTCCCTACGCGCTCTGGCACAGGTGCTGCATGGCTGTCGTCAGCTCGTGTCGTGAGATGTTGGGTTAAGTCCCGCAACGAGCGCAACCCTTGCCCTTAGTTGCTACCGGGTAAAGCCGGGCACTCTAAGGGGACTGCCGGGGATAACCCGGAGGAAGGAGGGGATGACGTCAAGTCCGCATGGCCCTTATGCCCGGGGCTACACACGTGCTACAATGGGGGGTACAGAGGGTTGCGAACCCGCAAGGGGGAGCTAATCCCAGAAAGCCCTCCTCAGTTCGGATCGGGGTCTGCAACTCGACCCCGTGAAGCCGGAATCGCTAGTAATGGCGGATCAGCATGCCGCCGTGAATACGTTCCCGGGCCTTGTACACACCGCCCGTCACACCACGGAAGCCGGTTCCACCCGAAGTCGCTATCCTAACCCGGGCAACCGGGAGGGAGGCGCCTAAGGTGGGGCTGGTGACTGGGGTGAAGTCGTAACAAGGTACCCCTACCGGAAGGTGGGGGTGGATCACCTCCTTTCTAAGGAGTTAAAAATGGGGTCCTGCAGGGCGCTATTCCTAATAAATTTTTGTTCTTTGACATGCTAAACAAGGTGAACGGACAAGCGTGGGCCTATAGCTCAGCCTTGGTTAGAGCGCACGCCTGATAAGCGTGAGGTCGGAGGTTCGAATCCTCCTAGGCCCATTCTCTTTTTTTATGAGGATGGGTCTAAGAGGATTCGTGGGGGTGTAGCTCAGTTGGGAGAGCGCCGGCTTTGCAAGCCGGAGGTCGACGGTTCGAGTCCGTTCACCTCCACCACTTTTGTTAAGTGGTGGAAGCAAATTTGATCTTTGACAAGTGAATAGGGGTTTGCATCTTGGCATCTTTAAGCTGGATTCTGTAGTCAAGCTACTAAGGGCTGGCGGTGGATGCCTCGGGTGCGGGAGGCGATGAAGGGCGTGGTAAGCTGCGATAAGCCCCGGGGAGCCGCAAACAGGCGTTGATCCGGGGATGCCCGAATGGGGAAACCCGGCTGGGGTAATACCCAGTCATCCGCAAGGGTTACCTTGCGGAGGCGACACCGGGGGAAGTGAAACATCTCAGTACCCCGAGGAAAAGAAATCAACCGAGATTCCCCTAGTAGCGGCGAGCGAACGGGGAGGAGCCTAAACCAGGCAGGTGTCAAAGCCCGTGGGCGTTGCCTGTCTGGGGTCGTGGGACTGTGCCGGAGAGGGCCACGGACCTCTCGGGGAGTTACAAAACCGTCTCTCTAGCCGAAGGCGCCTGGAATGGCCCGCCAGAGAGGGTGAAAGCCCCGTAGGCGAAAGGGAGACGGTCTCCCTGGGCACAGATCCCGAGTAGCACGGGACACGAGGAATCCCGTGTGAATCAGGGGGGACCACCCTCCAAGGCTAAATACTACCCGCACACCGATAGCGCACTAGTACCGTGAGGGAAAGGTGAAAAGAACCCCGGGAGGGGAGTGAAATAGAACCTGAAACCGCCAGCCTACAAGCAGTCGGAGGGGAGGAGCAATCCTCCCTGACGGCGTGCCTTTTGCATAATGAGCCCGGGAGTTGCCGTCGGTGGCGAGGTTAAGCCGTTGAGGCGTAGCCGTAGCGAAAGCGAGTCCGAATAGGGCGTTTAGTCGCCGGCGGCAGACCCGAAGCGGGACGATCTACCCATGGCCAGGGTGAAGGTGGGTTAATACCCACTGGAGGCCCGAACCGGTGGAGGGTTAAAACTCCTCGGATGAGCTGTGGGTAGGAGTGAAAAGCTAATCGAGTCCCGTGATAGCTGGTTCTCCCCGAAATGCATTGAGGTGCAGCCTCGGGCGGTCGCTGCCGGGGGTAGAGCACTGTTTGGGCTAGGGGGCTTAACGGCTTACCGAACCCAGGCAAACTCCGAATACCGGCAAGCGCAGCCCGGGAGTGAGTCTTAGGGCGATAACGTCCTAGGACGAGAGGGCAAGAACCCAGACCGCCAGCTAAGGCCCCTAAGTCCTGGCTAAGTGGTAAAGGAGGTGCCCCTGCTAAGACACCCAGGATGTTGGCTTAGAAGCAGCCATCATTTAAAGAGTGCGTAACAGCTCACTGGGCGAGCGGGGGTGCGCCGAAAATTACTCGGGGCTTAAGCCAGGCGCCGAAGCTGCGGGTCTGCACGCAATGAGCGTGCAGGCGGTAGGGGAGCACTCCAGTTGCCGATGAAGGTAGACCGACAAGGTCTACTGGAGGTGCTGGAGGAGAGAATCCGGGCACGAGTACGCGATAAGGAGGGTGAGAATCCCTCCCGCCGTAAGCCCAAGGTTTCCTGGGGAAGGGTCGTCCGCCCAGGGTTAGCCGGTCCCTAACCTGAGGCCGAAAGGCGTAGGGGATGGGAAGTGGGGTTAATATTCCCCCGCCACCAGGATGGAGGCCAAGGGGTGACGCAGGAGGGAAGGGCTCCGGGGCTGTATGGTTGGCCCTCCAAACCTCTAGCCCGATGATGGACCGAGGCAAATCCCGGTCCGGAGGGTGAGGGGGAGTAAGTAACCGAGAGCTACGGCTCTCGGGAAGGAGCTCGGACCACACTGCCAAGAAATAACCTCGTGGCCGATGAAGTCCTGGTGACCGTACCGCAAACCGACACAGGTGGGCGGGCAGAACTCTGCCAAGGCGCGTGGGGTAACCCTGGCTAAGGAACTCGGCAAATTGACCCCGTAACTTCGGGAGAAGGGGGGCCCACTTTGGTGTAGGCCCTTGCGGCCGAGGCTGAGGTGGGTCGCAGGGAATCGGCGGTGGCGACTGTTTACCAAAAACACAGGGCTCTGCTAACTCGTAAGAGGACGTATAGGGCCTGAGGCCTGCCCGGTGCTGGAAGGTGAAGGGGTGGGGTTAGCGGGATTTTTTCCCGCGAAGCTCCGCCCTCAAGCCCCAGTAAACGGCGGCCGTAACTATAACGGTCCTAAGGTAGCGAAATTCCTTGTCGGGTAAGTTCCGACCTGCATGAACGGCTTAACGACTGCCGCGCTGTCTCAGCCAGGGGCCCAGCGAAACTGTAGTCTCGGCGAAGATGCCGAGTACCCGCGGTGGGACGGAAAGACCCCGTGCAGCTTTACTGCAGCTTGGCATTGAATCTTGGGGTAGGATGTGCAGGATAGGTGGGAGGCTGTGAAGCGGGGGCGCCAGCTCCCGTGGAGCCACCGGTGAGATACCACCCTTCCTACCTCAGGGTTCTAACCTGCGGGGGTTAGCCTCCCGAGGGACAGTGCCTGGCGGGCAGTTTGACTGGGGCGGTCGCCTCCTAAAGGGTAACGGAGGCGCCCAAAGGTCCCCTCAGGTGGTATAGAAATCCACCGTTGAGTGTAAGGGCATAAGGGGGCTTGACTGCGAGGCCGACAGGCCGAGCAGGGGGGAAACCCGGGCCTAGTGACCCGGTGGTCCTGTGTGGAAGGGCCATCGATCAACGGATAAAAGTTACGCCGGGGATAACAGGCTGATAGCGCCCGAGAGTTCACATCGACGGCGCTGTTTGGCACCTCGATGTCGGCTCATCCCATCCTGGGGCTGAAGAAGGTCCCAAGGGTCGGGCTGTTCGCCCGTTAAAGGGGTACGTGAGCTGGGTTCAGAACGTCGTGAGACAGTTCGGTCCCTATCCACCGCGGGCGCAGGAGGCTTGAGGGGAGCTGCCCCTAGTACGAGAGGACCGGGGTGGACGCACCTCTGGTGGCCCGGTTGTTCCACCAGGAGCAGTGCCGGGTAGCCACGTGCGGACGGGATAACCGCTGAAAGCATCTAAGCGGGAAGCCCACCCCAAGATAAGGCCTCCCGAGAGTGGGGCAACCCACTCCCTGAAGGGCCCGGGGAGAACACCCGGTTGATAGGCCGGAGGTGGAAGCCCAGCAATGGGTGGAGCCGACCGGTACTAATCGCCCGTGCGGCTTGACTGCAGGTCCAGCTTAAAGATGCCAAGATGCAAATCTCTATTCACTTGAGAAAATTTCATAAAATAGACCTCTCGGGTGCCCATACCGGAGGGGAAACACCCGTTCCCATTCCGAACACGGTCGTTAAGCCCTCCAGGGCCGATGGTACTGGGTGGTCTACCCACCTGGGAGAGTAGGTCGGTGCCCGGGAGGTCTTTTTTTATTTGAGTAAAAAGTCTTCAGGGTTCAATATTCACTCCCTTGATTTCTAAACATCAACTTTTTAATTTTTTATTTTTAATTTGTTATATTGGCTGGGGTAGGAAGGTGGTCGCGCAGGAAGGTTGCTGCCTTCCTGTGAGGAAAGTCCGGGCTCCACAGGGGAGGGCGCCGGGTAATACCCGGAGGGAGTAATCCCTGGATAGGGCCACAGAAAACAGACCGCCCACTGCCCCTATCTTTAGGGGTAAGGGCAAGGGTGAAAAGGTGGGGTAAGAGCCCACCGCAAGCCCTGGTAACAGGGCTTGGCACGGCAACCCCCGCCTGGAGAAAGGCCAAACAGAGCCATGGGTGCCCCGCCCAAAGGCTCGGGTAGGCCGCTTGAGGCAGAGGGGTAACTCTCTGCCCTAGAGAAATGACCACCACCTGGGCACAACCCAGGGACAGAACCCGGCTTACCTACCCCAGCTTCTGTGTTTATTTTTTACGATTAGCTTAATCGATAACTTAAACAAATTGAATAATAGCTGCACCACTTACAATTACTATTTTTGTCTACAAAATAAAAATAAGGCGTAGTTAACATATGAACAATCATCTGTCGTAAAAGGTTAGAAAATTTGTTAATCTTAGAAAGTTCCTTGTGGTGTATAATTAAACTTTCTTCAGAGTTTTCTTTTAAGGTTATTTTGATTAAAGTCGGTTTGACAGAAGAATAGCCTAAGTTGATTAGGTTTCTTTTTTCTATTTCGAGCCAAAGATAAAATGTTAATTGAAAATTGTTTAGATTACTTCCAAAAAGGCTTTTCCAATCTTCAAGTTTTTTTCGATGGTCATAAGAAGTTTGGGATAATTTAAAGGCCTCTTCTACTTTACCATTCAGAAATTTTTGAAAAACATTAGGTCTAAGACTAGCAGATGCGCTAGTTTTAAGGTCAAGGATAAGGTAGTTGAGCGTCCCAGATGCTTCTTCTTCCATGCGAAGGTCGCATCTTCCGCAGACCTTAACCGTAGAAAGACCTTCATAACCACCCATCGTTAAGTCAGCTATAACTTCATCTTCTATTCCTAAGACTCTTCTTTTAATTCCCCGTTCCATGAGAGCCTTAAAATATTTTTCTAAAAAACCTTTAATCAGCATTCTAACCATTAGGTCTGACAAGGGGTCGAATTTTTCAGCGAACCTCATTTCCTCCCAGACATTTTTTACTGTCTCATCAACCTTTTGAACCACCTCTTCAAAATCTATAAAATCGTTGGTTTTTATCCAAGGTTTTAAAAGCTCTTCAAGAATTTTGTGGGTGATCTTACCCAAAAATGCTGCCTCGCCTTCTTCTTCTTTTATTTTTAACAGATACTTAAAATAGAATTTGGCTGGGCATCGAAGATAAGTTTCAAAGAAAGAACGGCTTAGTTGTGTATTTTTAAGATATGAGATGATAAGCTCTCTATGTTCGTCTGTGACCGGGATCCCTTCTTGGAAAACTCTTTTTGGAAAGCTTCTCAGAGGAGTTTCTTTTGATAAGCTTTGTCCAGATTTAGCAAACTCATACCTTAAACGATAGATAAATCTTGATGGCTCATTAGCAAAGTCTTCACCTTCAGCCCCGATGTAGGTTATAAATAGCTCATCCACACTCTCAAGAAGGGTAAGAAAGTAGTAATCCCAAAGAGAGGAGGTGAAGACAGGAAGACCAAAGTAGAAGCGCATCTCATCGGTAAGAAGGGGATTGAAATCTTCCCTTGGGGGAAGGACCCCTTCGTTCAAGTCCAAAAGATAGGCTTTTTCGAAGTTTAATAATCGGGTTTCTAAAAATCCAAGGATTTGAAGCCCCTTTAACGGTTCCCCAGAGAGATAGTATTTTGCCTTTTCTAAAAGCTTCCGTAGTTGATACAATGGATATTTCCTATCCTTTAATCCTTCCCAGAGCTCATTTTGTAAGAAGAGAGGAAGAACCTCTGTTTGAAAGTAGGTCAAATAAGCATTTAACTCTGCATCATCTTTTGGAAAGAGAGGCAAAAGAGTTCTTAAGATCTCCTCTATAGCTTGAGCAAGCTTTACTGGGTCGTCTCCATTTTCCCAGTTTCTAAATAATAGATTATGAATTTTTGAAAGTTCAGCTTTTAAAAACGAACCTTCAGAAACTCCTATTAAAGCTTCTACTTCATCCAAACTTACTTTATCATACTTATTTTGTAATTTCTTAGAGAGGGCTTCTAAGAGCTGAGGAAGGAAGGGGAATAAAAGCCTAAGTAAAGGTTGGGTTAGGATCTCAAGATACTTAGCCACTGGATATTTATCGTCAACCCTTTCTTTTTGGAGCTTTATGATGTTTAAAAGCAGGGTGTTGATAGGATGATGATAAAGAGGGAAACTCTGAGCAATGTTTATCTCGTGTAGGGGCGAGTGTTCTGCCTCGTCTACTACCTCTTCAAGGGCATGAATTAAAGGGAGTAAGGTTTCTTCTCTTGGAACGATTATCGCTATCTTTTCGGGGAGGCTCTCTACTGAAAGCCCGTCGACATCTTTTTTTAAGTTGGAACAAACAAGTTCAACCTCTTCATGAACATCTGAGGTTTCAGAGATGATGACCGATGGAAGTTTTTTGCCGCTTTCTATGCTTGCATCAAGGATTAACTTTTCAGCG
This sequence comes from Thermodesulfobacteriaceae bacterium, assembly GCA_049414625.1. Lineage (GTDB taxonomy): Bacteria > Desulfobacterota > Thermodesulfobacteria > Thermodesulfobacteriales > Thermodesulfobacteriaceae > WYEG01. Next base: position 37,630 of record JBMSAU010000007.1, on the reverse strand, counting down.
TTAAGCCCTAAATCTTTAAAAGTCCTTTGCAAGATGGGATGAGGTTCAGCCTTTTCAGCATCCCAAGCAAAAACAAAGGTAGTGTCAAGGTTGTCCATTTTAGCAAGCTCAACAAAAGCTTTTAACACGTTGCTTTCGGTTTTTCTTAAGGCGGCAAAACCACAGAAGTAAAAAGATGAGGTCTTCAGTTTTCTATAAGAATTTGCTTCCTGTAATTTTTCAGCAATCTTTTGAAGTAGTTGAGCTTCAGATAAGTAGTTGAGACTTTTGCTGCGGGATTTAAAATGTTCATACACCTTGGATAAATTTTCTAAAAACTCTTGAGCCTTGTTTGGCAGTCCCTCAGGGGGGATTTTAAGGTCTTTTGGGGTTAGCCCTTCCTTTTCAAGCTCTTCAAAGACTTGTAAATAATGACTAGTCCAATAGACATCCTCTTCGGGTTCTTTAAAGTTAAGTCCAAGTTCTTTAAGCGTCCTAAGCAGTAAAAGCTCAAACCCAGCATCTGTAAGAAGCTTGTATGAAAAATCTATAAGTCTTTCACCACAGAAGTTGATAAACTCTTCCCAGGAAAAGATCTTAGGTAAAAAAAAGGATTCTGAACTTTTATTTTGGATGAGCCTTCGAGTAAAATAAAGGCAAGCCCTTCGCGTGGGGAATACAAAAGCTACTTCAAGGGGATTATATTTTTTTTCTTCTAAATCTCTAAAATAAAGCTTTGAGAGGCTATCCAAAAAGTGAGAGCTGGGTGAAATGAGATAACTTCTCAGCATATCTTTCTTCTTCTTTTCCTTCTCTTAAAATCTCTTTTAAAGCCGGAGGCTCAATAGTTAAAAGATAAACCCTTATAGGATGATTGGGGAAAAGATTTTTTAGAAGCTCAACGTATTCGGTTACCTGCTCTTCGGAATAATCGGAAGCTCTAAGCTTAATCTCGATCAGGATGACCTCCTTTAAGCTTATCACTAAGATATCAGGTCTTAGAACTTCTTGTTTCTCATGAAAATAAGCTTGGGGTTCAATAAGGATATTCTTTGCTTTTAATAGCAGTTTTCTGATTCCCTCAACCACTTCTCTATTTTTAAAAAAATTATTTAATAGATTTTGAGCCTCAGAGATAATTTTACTTCGATTGGGTAGGGGGTCGGGATATTTTCTTAAAGCCCTCTCAATCAAATCATTGATAATACTTTGATCTGGTCTTTCTTGTGAAAAAATACCATTTTCAATAAAGTACTCTATAGAGAAGTGCAAAATTTCACCAAGTATTTTAGCAAATCCTTCTTCGGATAGGGTATAAGTATCGGTAAACTCTTGAAGAAGCTTTGGGGCTGATTTTGCGCTTAATTGCAAGGGCATTGTATATAAAGATTAGCCTTGCCATGCTTTCTTGTCAACTTATATAAATAGGGGTATTTTTTTAAAGTTTGAATGGTTACCTTGCGAGGGGGTTAGGGAATGGAGATAGAGCTTAATCTTGTAGAAAAAGAAAAACGCTTACCGCCAGATTTTTCTAACCTTGTCTTTGGTAAAATTTTCACCCCCCATATGTTTGTGATGAAGTATGAGTGTGATAAAGGGTGGCATTCCCCTAAGATCGTTCCTTTCTCAAACATTGAGCTTCATCCAGCTGCCATTGTCCTCCATTATGCTCAGACTGTATTTGAAGGGTTAAAGGCTTACTATGGAGTTGATGGGAAGATAAGGCTTTTTAGACCTTGGGATAATATAGCCCGCCTAAACAGGTCTGCAGACAGGATGTGCATCCCAAAGCTTGACCCAGATTTTGTGCTTAAAGCTATAAAAACTTTTGTCCTTGTAGAAAAGGATTGGATCCCAAGAAAGAAGGGTGCGGCTCTTTACATCAGACCTTTTATCTTTGGCACTGAGGGTTCCCTTGGGGTTAAACCAAGCCATGAGTATCTTTTCATGATCATCGCCTGCCCGGTTGGTGCTTACTACGAAGAGGGTTTTAATCCCATTAAGATCTATGTGACGGAAGATTATGTGCGGGCTTTTCCGGGTGGGACGGGGGATGTTAAAGCAGGTGGAAACTATGCCGCAAGTCTTAAGGCTTTAGAAGTGGCAAAAAAGCTTGGTTATACGCAAATTTTATGGCTTGATGGGCTTTACAGGAGGTATGTAGAAGAGGTAGGCACGATGAACATATTCTTCTACTTTGAGGATGAGCTTGTCACACCAGAGCTTACCGGAACCATCCTCCCTGGTATAACGCGAGATTCGGTGATTAAGCTTGGGCGATGGCTTGGCATGAACGTAGTTGAACGAAGAATCTCTATAGATGAGGTAATAGATGGAATAAGAAGCGGGCGCCTTAAAGAATGCTTTGGTTCTGGGACTGCGGCGGTAATCTCTCCAGTGGGTTACATCTATTTTCGTGGTAAAGAATATGTGATTAACGATGGAAAGACTGGAGAAATAGCGAGAAAGTTTTTTGATTATCTTACAGGTATACAGTATGGAGAGATAGAAGACCCATTCGGTTGGACGATAACGCTAAATGACTAGAGACTAAGCAAAGTCGATAACTTTTCGAGCTATAGCTATTTCCCGAGCGACATCAACAGCCTTTTGCAACTCAAGGTCAGCCGCTTCCTCAAGACCTTTATCCCTTAAAACTTGGGACCTTGCCATGTAAGCAGCAGGATACATAGGCTCAAGGTCAATAGCCTTGGTAAAGAGCTCCAAGGCCTGGTCCAAGTCTTTCCTACGATAATAGACTTGACCTAAGCGAAAGTAAAGTCGAGCGTTGTTTGGTTGGATCTTTAATGCTGCTTCTAAGTCAGCCTGAGCAGAATCGAGGTCTTCTTTGTGAAGAAAGGCAGCTGCCCTTGCCTCAAGTGCCGGGACAAAATCAGGATAAGAAGAAAGCACTTGCGAGAAAAGGCTAATAGCCTCATCCCAATTTTTGGCCTTTAAAGCCTTTGCCCCCTCTAAAAAAATCTTCTGAAACTCTTCGGAAAGTTTTTCAATATCCATGGTTTTCCCTCCCCGAGGTAGATGAAATTTCTCTTTTTAATTTTAATTTTTTTATTGTGGAAAGCAAGCATTGGTAGAGGCTCATTAGTAGTATCTCATCATGCTTAACCAATATTAGAGATATTTCTACGCCTTAGGAGATTGTTTATGAGTAGTCCAACTACATTAATACCATAGCTCCTAAAGCTGATGGAATGAAAGGGCAAGTGAAACAAAGATTGTGGATTTTTTCTCCTCCGATGACAGCTATTAGGGCTGTAGCTTCCCTTGTGGGCTTGAAATGTCTTCATCTTCAATCCATAGCAAAGGTTCTTTCATATGGTGTCATCAAGTATGTCAATCTCTCCTTGACAGGCTTTGGCTTGTGTTTCATCTTTTAGAGCATGAAGGATGTTGCTCTCCTTTTCTATTACGCAAAAGAAAATCGATACAGCTTTAATGTAATCCTTGGGGCTTTAGAAAAAGAGATAGCTTCAGGCGCGCTACCTGACTTTAAAGTTTTCTTTGCTGACAAAAAGAACGTATTTCATCTGGCAGAGGAACTAACTCGATGCTTTGAACTTGTGATCCTTCTTTTTTCCTTTTTTACTACCCAGATTTTTGAGATATTTCCATTGGTCGAAAATTTGAAATCTTCTTTGCCTAAGGGAAAAGTACTCTTTTTAGCAGGGGGACCTCATCCAACTGGTGACCCCTTTGGCACCCTGATGGCAGGCTTTGATTTTGTGTTTCTCTTTGAAGCGGAAGAAAGCTTACCTGCCTTTCTCAAAGCCTACCTTGGTTCTCAAGATTTTAAGAAAATAAAAGGGATCGCTTATCTTGAAGAGGGGAGGGTTGTTTCTACGGGAAGACCTGCTCCTATTGACCTAAACAAGTTTCCACCCTTTGCGGAGAGGGCTGGCAAGATAAACCCCATTGAGATAACAAGGGGTTGCCCCTTTGCCTGCTCCTACTGTCAGACTTCAGCCCTGTTTGGGATAAAACCAAGGCATCGGTCTCCCGAAGTTGTTTTTCATTTTGTGGAAAAGCTTCTATCCCGAGGCATAAGGGATATCAGGTTTATCACTCCGAACGCTTTTTCCTATCTATCTACTGACGGAAAAGAAGTTAATCTTCCTGCTCTTAGTTCTTTTCTTAAGGAGCTAAGTAAACTTGTAAAAAGCAAAGGAGGAAGAATCTTCTTTGGCACCTTTCCTTCTGAGGTGAGACCTGAGCATACGAGGGAGGAGACTGTAGCTCTTATCAAGGAGTACTGCGCAAACGATTCGCTGGTCATTGGTGCCCAGAGCGGAAGCGAAAGGATACTAAAGCTTTGTCGAAGAGGGCATACAGTTTCTGATGTGGAGGAAGCTGTTAAAGTCTGCCTTAAGTTTGGAATAACGCCGAAGGTTGACTTTATCTTTGGACTACCCTATGAGGAAGAAGAGGATGTGAAAGCAACGGTAGAGCTTATGAAAAGGCTTGCTAAGATGGGAGCGATAATTCATGCCCATACCTTTATGCCCCTTCCTCAGACAGCCTTTCAGAATAAGCCAGCTGGCAGGGTCACGAAAGAGGTTTTTGAGGCTATAAGGGAGCTTCTCCCGAAAGGAAAGCTTTTTGGGACTTGGGAAAGGCAGATGGAGTTTGCCAAGAAGATAGAGAACTATATGAAAGCTATTTCTCAAAAAAGAAAAGAGGGATTAAATTTAAGCTATGGCCAATCCTTGGTTTGATAGTTGGGCAAAGCTTGCTAAGGAGAAGGGATACCCTGCTCGTTCAGTCTTTAAGCTTAAGGAGATAAACGAGCGGTTCAAGGTTCTTAAAAGAGGAGATAAAGTGCTTGACCTTGGGACAAGTCCTGGCTCCTGGGCAAAGTATGCCTGTGAGGTTGTAGGAGAGGGAGGGTTTGTCGTCGGCATAGACCTTACTCCCCCTAAGTTTTCAGGAAGGCTCTACCGGTTTATTCAGAAGAACGTTTTTGAGGTTGAAAAAGAAGACCTTGTTTCACCAGATACTCCATACTTTGATGTTGTTCTTTCTGACCTTGCTCCAAAGACAACGGGCATAAGAGACAGGGATCATCTGGAATCGGTTAGGCTTGCAGAAAGAGCTCTTCAGCTCTGCGAGATGGTTCTTAGAAAAGGAGGGAACGCCGTTGTAAAAGTCTTTGAAGGACCTGAGTTCCTAAGACTTCGCAAGGAGTTTGAAAAAAGGTTTAAAGATGTTAAACTCTTTAGACCAAAGGCAGTAAGGAAGGAAAGTAGAGAGGTCTATGTAGTGGCTTTAAATTTTAAAGGTTAATGTATCCTTCTTAGCGCATACCAAGTGCGGAAGATAGAGGTTATAGGAGACCCTTCCCTTCGGTCGGGATGATAATTTAGGCTCGGCGTCGCAAGGGGGAGGGGGAAACCAAAATGGGCTTGTTTCACAAAAGAAGTTAGATGCAGAAAACAAGCCAAATTGATAATACAGGACTTTTTGGTAGGCGTTAATGCGAATACTTCTTACTTCCGATTGGCATATCGGGAAAACCCTCTTTTCTAAAAGTCTTCTTGAGGAGCAGGCAAAGTTCTTTGAGGATACCTTTTTTGCTTGCTTAAAAGATGTTAAGCCTGACCTTCTTATCAACGCTGGAGATATCTTTGACCGCCCTATTCCAGACCTTGATTCTTTAAAGCTCTTTGAAGAGATCATCAAGAGGCTTTTTGAGGAAAAAGTTAAGTCCCTATTTATCCTTGGGAACCATGATTCAAGAAGGGCAAGCATTCATAGTGATCTGTTGAAGATGGTCGGTATAATCATTGCTCGGGACCTTACCTATTTCTTCAACCCTTTAACGCTCGATAGTTTGGAAACCAAAATCTATCTCTATGTCCTCCCCTACCTATCTCTAAGGGAGTATGAAGAGGAGGTTGAGGGGCAGGGCTTTGAGAATACCATACACTTTATTGAAAGCTTACTTAAAAACTGGATAAGCCACATCAAAAAGCCGGCTATCCTTGTTTCTCACCTTGCTGTGTCAGGCACGGTTTGGAGTGATGAAGAGCTTCCTTTGAAGGGTTTAAGCAGGGAATATCTCCTTCCGCTTGAGTGCTTTTCAGCCTTTGACTTAGTTCTCCTTGGGCATCTTCATAGCCCCCAGGTTCATCAGGGAAAGTTTATCTACCCTGGCTCCCCCCTTCCTTACTCCTTTGAGCTTTTAGGAAAGGAAAGAGGGGTCACTTTTCTTGAGATAAAGGACGGAAAGATTTCTCATCTTGAACGGATTAAGCTTCCCTCCCCCTATGAGCTAAAAGTGTATGTAGATTATTTTGAAAACTTGAAACGTCTTCCTCGAGATAGGGCTTTGGTTAAGGTAGTTCTTAAGGATAAACAGCCGATATACGAGGTTGAAAAAGAATTAAGAAAGGTCTTTCCCAATCTTTTGACCTTAGTTTATGAAGAGGATGAAAGGAAAGAAAATTTTCCAGACTTTTTGGGTTTCCTGGAGGAAGATAGGTCAACTCCTTTTGAGTTAGAGCCTACAAGTGTTTTTAAAAATTTTTACAAACATATAGTCGGGAAGGAGGTTGAAGAGGAGGTTTGGCAAGTTTTTAATAAATACTATCAAAAATTTGTAGGGGAGGTTGAGAGGTATGGCTATTAAGGTGGTCGTTGCCGGATGCGCTGGAAGGATGGGGCAGACTATCTGCAGGCTTATTCTTGCTGATAAGGAGCTCGAGCTTGTCGGCTGCTTTGAAGCAAAAACACATCCTTCTGTGGGCAAGGATTTGGGGGAAGTTTTAGGGATGCCAGCTCTGGGGATTAAGGTAGAGGATTCTTTGGAGAAGGTGATTGAAAAGGGAGATGTGATAGTTGATTTTACTTTTCACACCGCAAGCTTAGAGCATGCAAGAATAAACGCCAAGTATAAAAAGGCTATGGTCCTTGGGACAACGGGTTTTAGCAAGGAGGAGCTTTCGGAGATACATGAGCTTGCTCGGCAAAACTTTCCGCTCGTTCAGGACTACAACATGAGCACAGGGGTTAACCTTCTGGTGAAGCTCTGCGAGATAACAGCTAAGGTTCTATCTCAAGGCTATGACATCGAGATCATTGAGGCACATCATCGGATGAAAAAGGATGCCCCAAGCGGAACAGCCTTAAAGCTTGCCCAGGCAATCGCTAAGGTCCTCGGCAGAACGGATAAGGACTTTAGGTTCTGCAGAGAGGGCATAATCGGCGAAAGGTCGGAAAGCGAGATCGGTATTCAGACTATAAGGGGTGGGGACATCGTTGGGGAACATACCGTTCTCTTTGCTGGCATTGGAGAAAGAATAGAGCTAACTCATAGGGCAAGCTCAAGGGAGACCTTTGCCAGAGGAGCAATAAGAGCTATAAAATGGGTTTACGGAAAGGAACCCGGTGTTTATAACATGCAGGATGTTCTTGGTTTGAAGGACCTCTAAGACAATGCGGTTTAGCTTGAAGCTTATTCTACCCATTCTGCTTTGGTTTTTGTTTAGCCTTCGCTACTATCCAGGAGACTTTGGAAAGACAGTTATAGAAACCGCTAAGATTTTTATCGGTTCTGGGCTTTGGAGCCTTGGAACGGTGCTTGTTGTAAACGGTCTTTTGCATCGTTTTAGCAAAAGAAGCCTTGAACCTAGGGCAATGCTACGCTGGGTCCTCTGGCTTGCCGTCATCACTGCCATTTCCGCAAGCTTTGAACATTACTTTGGACTACGCAAATGATAGGGGTTTTTGATTCCGGTCTTGGGGGTTTAACAGTTGTCAAGGAGCTTTTAAAGCACCTTCCCCAGTATAAGATCGTCTACTTTGGAGATACCGCAAGGACGCCTTATGGCACAAAGAGCGCAGAAACCGTCACTCGCTATGCTATCGAGAATACAAAGTTTTTACTTAGCCTTTCAGCAAAGATAATAGTCGTTGCCTGCCACACCGTCTCAAGCACAGCCATGTCAACCCTTCGGGAACGCTTCCCAAACGTCCCTTTTTTCGAAGTGGTAACTCCTTCCTTTAAAAAAGCTTTAACCTTAACTAAAAATAAAAAGATAGGGCTTATTGGCACAAGGACAACCGTTGAAAGCGGGATCTATGAGAGGCTTTTTTCTGAAGCCGACCCAGAAATAAAGGTTTACGCAAACCCTGCCCCTCTTCTTGTGCCCTTAATCGAGGAGGGCTGGTTAAAGAAGCCCGAGACAAGACGCATTGTTAAGAAGTATCTAATTCCGTTAAAAATGAGAGGGATTGACACCCTTATTCTTGGCTGCACTCATTATCCTTTGCTCAAAAAGGTAATCCAAGAGAAAGCAGGAAAAAGGATAAAGCTTGTTGACCCTTCCGAGGAGGTTGCTCTCCTTGTTAAGTCCTACCTTGAAGAAAACCCAGGCTTAAAGGAGATGCTATCTCCAAACGGGGAGCCAGAAATATATGTCTCTGACTTAACGCCAAACTTTGAACGAATGGCTAAGCTTTTCCTTCAGCGGAATGTGAAGCTACGGAAGGTTGACCTGGAATCCTGTCTTAGTAGCCGTGAAGATAAATGAAGAAGGAGAAAAGAGATGGCGTATATCGTAGAGATGGGAGAGCTTTATCTTGCTCCTAACTATAAGCGTATACCCTTAGCCTTTGTCCGAGGTCAAGGGACCAGGCTATTTACCGAGGATGGAGTTGAGTATCTTGATTTCACTTCAGGGATTGCCGTCTGCAACCTTGGGCATGCTCATCCTCGCCTTGTTTCAGCTCTCAAAAAACAGGCAGAGCTACTTTGGCATACTTCAAACCTTTTCTATACTGAGCCGCAAGCAAGGCTTGCCAAGAAGCTTTCTGAGCTTACCTTTGCCGACCAAGTCTTTTTTGCAAATAGCGGAGCGGAATCTGTTGAGGCAGCTTTAAAGCTTGCAAGAAAGTATGCTCAGGACAACTTTAGCAAAGAAAAGCATATCTTCATCGCCCTTGAAAACTCCTTTCATGGAAGGACGATGGGTGCTTTATCTGTGACGGGTCAACCAAAATACTGGCAGGGCTTTGAGCCCCTTGTCCCCGGAGTGGTCTTTGTCCCACCAAACGATATGGAAGCTTTGAAATTAGCCTTTTCCGAAAAGGTTTGCGCCATAATTCTTGAACCCATCCAAGGTGAGGGTGGGGTCTACCCTTTAACCAAAGAATTTATCCTTCTTGCAAAGGAACTATGTGAAAAGCATAAGGCTCTTCTCATCTTTGATGAGGTGCAGACTGGGATCGGGAGGACGGGAAAGCTTTTTGCCTATGAGCACTTTGGCCTTGAGCCAGACCTTCTCTGCTCTTCAAAGGCTTTGGCAAACGGACTTCCCTTGTCTGCTCTTCTTGGGAAAAAAGAAGTTATGGCTCATCTAACTCCGGGGTCTCATGCCTCAACCTTTGGTGGAAATCCTATCGCCTGCGCTGTTGCTTTAGAAGTTTTAAACATCGTCTCTGAAGAGAGTTTTCTTGAAGAGGTGGCTTTGAAGGGCAGGGTGTTGAAAGAAAAACTTGAGGGGCTGGCAAAGGAGCATGCAGATTTGATTAAAGAGGTCCGTGGAGTAGGTCTATTATTGGCCATAGAGTTTTATGAGTCTGCTGAGAAAATTTTCAAAGGCTTGTTGGAAAAAAGGGTGCTTGTCACTATGCCAAAGCCTAACATTATTAGGCTTACTCCGCCCTTGACCATAAACTACCGTGAAATAGATTATTTCGTGGAAACATTAGAGCAGACACTTAGGGGGTAGGCTGATGCAGAAACCCTATCTTAAGGTTGATGATAGTCCATCTAAATCCAGTGAAGCCATCCGAGTCATAATAGATGAAAATCAAAAGAATAGATATGATACTTCTGAAGTAATAGATAGTGTTATCTTAGGTGATGCTTTAAAGGTGTTGGAAAAATTTCCAGATGAAATTTTTGATATGGTTTTTATAGACCCACCATATTTTTTACAACTTCCAAAGAAAGAACTAAGAAGATGGAATGTTAACACAATTGTTAATGGGGTAGATGATGAATGGGATAAATTTCCTTCCTTTGAAGAATACGATCGGTTTATAACATCCCTATTAACTGAAGTGAAGAGAGTAATGAAATCAACTGCAACAGTATGGATAATTTCTACATACCATAGTATCTTTAGAATTGGGAAAATAATGCAAGATTTGGGTTATTGGATCTTAAATGATGTAATATGGGTTAAAACTAATCCAATGCCAAATTGGTTAGGAGTAAGATTTACTAATGCTACTGAAACTTTGATTTGGGCAGTAAAGGATAAAAATTGCAAGAAATATACATTCAATAAAGAATATGCTAAAAAGTTTGGCATAGGTAAAATCGGTGCTAATGTATGGGTTTTACCTATATGTGGTGGGGAAGAGAGATTAAGGGATGAAAAAGGTGAAAAGGTTCATTCTACGCAAAAACCAATAGAACTATTAAAAAGAGTAATATTGACAAGCACAAAGGAAGGAGATTTAGTTTTGGATCCTGTTGCAGGAGTAGGCACAACTGGCTATGTAGCTAAGGCACTTAATAGGCACTTTGTAATGATAGAGATTAACCCGAAATATGTAGAATGGATAAAAAAACGTTTTGAAAAAGTTTGCCCTATAAATGTTGAGCCTATAGTTTCTACTAAAAAAATACAGCAATATTTTAATCTAAATTTGTTAGAGATTATAAATGATTAGTTATGAAGAATTTTGTTCTATCTTGAATAAGCATATATTTGAAAAGGAAAAGACAGAGTTACTCACAAAATTAGCAGAGAAGCCAGAGAGGTTTATTGGATTGTTCAGACCATCAAAACCGGCAACGAAAATTTTACAACATATTTTGCAAGCACATGAGATAAAAATGGGTGATGCTTTAGAAGAGATTATAACCAAGATTATTCAATCCTTAGGATATGAGATTTTAAATCCGGCATTAACAAGCGATTTGAAGTTAGATATATATTTTACTGATAGTGTAAGATATTATTTTGTTGAACAAAAAATAAGAGATGATCATGATTCAACTAAAAAGAGAGGACAAATTGAAAACTTTAAAAGAAAATTTGAACATCTATACAATCTTTATGGGGAAAACATAGTTGGGATAATGTATTTTATAGACCCAGATTTTAATAAAAACAAGCAATTCTATCAGTCAGAAATTTCGAAATTAATAGATTCTTATAATACTGAAATATATTTATTTTATGGAAAAGAATTTTTTGATTATCTCAAATGCCCAAAATGTTGGGAAAGCATGGTTGAATATTTAATAAAATGGAAAAACACATTATCGGATTTGCCAGAAGTTAATTTTGACAAAGAACCTCTAAGAACTTTTGAAGAAATACGAGATGTAGATATTAGAATTTGGGAGAAAATTTTGAATAAAAATGAATTGTGGGAGGAAGGTATAATCAAAGCTATCTTTAAGACTGGAGAAACTTTGAAATTATTACTTGAATACTTTCATGCTCAATCAACTCTTCCAAATAAAAAGGCAAGTAGATATAAAATGCTTGCTAAAAAGTTATGGAGTAGAATGATAAAGTATTATCCTGAACTAGTCATTAGTGCTTAAGCTCATATTAACATTTATCAATCTATTTAACAATTCATAGTTCGTTAAATCAAACTGAATGGGGGTAATAGTAATGTAGCCCTCTCGTAGGGCGATGACATCCGTGTCAGGGCTTGTCTCAGTGTGTTCTTCTGCCCCTTGCCAATAGTAAATTTTCCCGTGTAGGTCAAGCCTTTTATCGAAGAACTCCTTTAGTGGAGCAGTTGATTGCCTAACAAACTTTATTCCTTTTATCTTATTTGGGTTGAGGTGGGGGATGTTGATGTTTAAGCAGAAGGGTTTTTCTAAAGGTAATGTGGGAAGAATTTTGATGAAGTCTGCGATAAAGTTTGCGGCAAAGCAATAGTCTATGTTTTCGTAAGCGTCGATCGAGACCGCAATCCCGGAATAGCCAAGGATTTTGGCTTCCGTTGCGGCAGATACGGTGCCAGAATAGAGAACATTTATCCCTACGTTAGCCCCGCGGTTTATTCCAGAGATCACTAAATCTACCGGACCTACAAGCTCGTATATAGCAAGCTTCACGCAGTCAGCAGGGGTGCCAGACACAGCATAACCCCAGAAGAATTTACCCCTTCTTACTTCTTTTACCCGGAGAGGATAATGAATGGTGATTGCATGCCCAACGGCGCTTCTTTCAGTCTCTGGGGCAACAATGTAGACCTCATGCTCACAGCTTAAGGTGGCGCTCAACGCACAAAGCCCGTCAGCGTAAATTCCGTCATCGTTCGTTAAAAGGATCTTCATCTGAGCTTGTTGCTAAAAATCTTTAAACTTTTCTTTCAGGTGGATGAGGCATTGCTTACGGAACTGGCAGTAATCGCTCTTATGCCGACATCCTTCATCCTCGTCCACCCATTCTATATACTTTTCACAAAAAAGCTTATTCTCCTCAGGATTGGCATCTTTAGGTGTATGCTCCTTGTTAATTTCCATCCTTCAACTCCTGTATGAGGCGTTAATTCTAATGTAATCTTCCGTTAGGTCGCAGGTTAAAACTTCGTAGCTAACTTTACCAAGTTTTAAATGAACAACAAGAGAAATTTCGCTTTTTTGCATTTCCTTACGAAGGTCTTCTTCTTTGGTCTGAACTGAAAGTTCCTTAACCCAGGGTTTACCGTTTAAGAAGATTTGGACTAACTGCGGGTCAAAGTCTATCCCGGTTTTGCCAAGGGCGGAAAGAATTCTACCCCAGTTTGGGTCTGCACCGTAAAAGGCGGTTTTTACAAGGGGAGAGTTAGCGATAGCCATGGCAAAAGCTCGTGCCTCCTCTTTGTTCCTTGCCCCTTTTATCTCGACCTTAATCACCTTTGTTGCCCCCTCTCCATCCTTAACAATTAGATAGGCAAGCTCTTTAGCAAGGGAAATCAGATTTTCTGCAAAGTCGGTGCCGTCTTTGACCTCCTTTATTCCGCTTGCTAAAAAGTAGACGGTGTCGTTTGTGCTGGTATCGCCGTCAACGGTTATGCGGTTAAAGCTCTGGTCAACCGCTTTTGACAGAAGTTTCTTCATCTCCTCTTTTTTTAGGTATCCGTCTGTTAAGATGAAGGCAAGCATGGTTGCCATGTTTGGGGCGATCATGCCCGCTCCCTTGGCGATCCCAAGGAGCTTTATTCCATCCTTCGTTGTCCTTTGAGCAAGCTTTGGGAAGGTATCAGTTGTCATGATAGCTTTAGCAAAATCTTCAGCCCTATCAGGAGAGAGCCCGGCAACAAGCTCAGAAAGCTTTGGAAGGATCTTTTCAAGGGGAAGCTGCTCCCCGATTACCCCTGTGCTTGCTGGAAGGATCTCAAAAGGGTTAACCTTAAGAAGATTTGCCAGGTCCTTCAAAATCGCTTCTGCTCGCTTAATTCCCTCTTCTCCTGTTGCCGCGTTGGCAACTCCACTGTTTGCCACTATGGCTCGATGGAAGGGTTCTTTAAGGTTCGTCTTTCCGATGAGGACTGGGGCAGCTTTTAAGGTGTTTTTAGTAAACACTCCCCAGGCTGTCCCCTTTCTTTCGCAGAAGATCAACCCAAGGTCAAGCCTTCCTTCCTTTTTTATTCCACAAGAAACGGCTGAGAACAAAAAACCTTCTGGTACGCTAACCATAAATTAACCTCCAGTTTAGTTGTTTTTTAACAAAAGGAGGACCGCTGAGATGAGTAAAAATAGGTTTACAAGGTAGTAAAAAGCTTTGTTGGAGAGCCTCACATAGAGCCTCTGCCCAAGGTATAGACCGAGAAGAACAATGGGTAGATTGATGAAGAAGGAAGAAAGCGTTTCTTTGGTAATATTTCCTTGAAAAGTATGATTGATGATGGTAAAAAGGGCGGTAATCATAAAGATAAGCTGAAGGGTTGCTTTGAAAATATCCTTTTTAAGCCTAAGAATAGAAAAGTAAATCACAATGGGTGGACCCGGTGTGTAGAGGATTCCACCAAGGAAGCCAACGATAAAGGCTACCCCTAAGGCTTTTACGCTCTTAAACACCTCGGGGTTAATATGTTGAATGTAGGGGTCCTCCTTCCCGGTGAAGTGATGTCCCACCTCCCAGATAAAGTAAGAGAGTATGGCTATGAAAAGGAGGGTCCTTAAAGTTGACTCCGAAGCGATTTTAAAACCATAAACACCTATGATGACCCCAAAGAATATGGCCCCAAAGAACCGAAGAGGAAAATTTGTCAGTTCCTTTTCTTTCATTAGTAAAAGCGTGGCTAGATTTACCACAAAGGATAGAAGAGAAAGAAGGGGGACGGAAAACTTAACGCTTTTTACCAAAGCTAAGAGGGGCAGAGCCGTTGTCGCAAAGGCAAACCCAACAAGCCCATGGATTAAAGCTGATGAAAAAAGGACAATCCCCACTAATAAATCTTCTAATAAGTCTTCTTTCATTTTGTAGTTTGAGCTAAGTTATTTGTTTACCTAATACCTAATATAGACTTTTGAGCCTTATAAGCCGAAAGGATTTCTTCTATGGTGAAGAAGGCGTGGAATGGAACGCCCTCTCCCTCAATAGCAGACCTCCCCCCTTCTTCTCTATCAACTAAAGCCAAAACTTTAATTACCTGTACCCCAGCCTCTCTTAAGGCTGACAGGGCTTTGAGCACTGAACCACCGGTTGTCACCACATCCTCAACGAGGACAACCCTCATTCCTGGTTTAATATTCCCTTCAATCTGTTTTTGAGTTCCGTGCTTTTTTGGCTCCTTTCGAACAAGCAACCCCTCAAGCTTAACCTCTTCTTTTATAGCTGAGGCAAGGACAGCGCAAACAATAGGGTCAGCCCCAATGCTCATGCCTGCTACCCCATCCACAAAGGAAAAGCGTATTTCCTCCCAAAAGAGGTCTCCAATAAGCTGAAAGGATGGAGAATAAAGGGTAACTTTCCTACAATCAAGATAGTAGGGACTTTCTTTTCCACTGCTAAGGATAAATGGTTTGTCTGGGCTATAAAGGAAGGCTCTAATTAAAATATATTTGATAAGCTCGTTTTTTATAGACTGAACAGCAAGGTATTTTACAGTTTGAAACATGGGATAAGCTTCACCGAGAAAATCGTAGATTTCCTTTTTAGCTACTTCTGGGTCTGGAGAATTGTAGTAGATTATGTTTTTTAGATGAGTAAAGCTCTTAGGGTCAATTTCCACAAACTTTACCGCAAAGCCTCGTCCCTCCTCTACTCTTAAAACCTCACCTTTGATAAAGATCACCACATTCCTAGCGTTATCGAGATAAAAGGCAACCTCTACCGTTTCACGAACATAGGGATAATTAGTGGGATTTTCGATGTAAGCTCCTCCCAGAGAAAGGTCTTTTAGTTCGCCAAAGTGAGTTCCTTTAGTGCATTTAAAGGCAAGCTGTTTTCGAAAAGGAATTCGCTGAAATCGTCTTTTTTCGGTCATTAATTACAAATTCTAATCTAAATCCTTAAGATTGGAAAGATACCTCTGCATGAAGACTAAGGTGCCCTTGACCCGTTCTAAGAGGTTTGATGCGCTTTTAAGTTCAGTTTTTGTTTGTTCTAAGTCTCGCTCTATGTTTGCGAGGCTTTTTTCTAAGACTGGAAGAGCCTCTTTCAATCTTTCTCGGTCAAGGCTAAAGAAAAACCTCTCCCAAAGAGTAAGCACCATCATCAGGGTTTGGGGGAGGGCTTGATAGGGGACAGGGATTATCCCCTCTCTTTCAAGGTCAGAAAAGATGCGAAGTTTAAGATGATTATATAAACCATCAGGGATAACCATAAGGGCAAAGCCTGCAGACCGTTCATCCTTGAGATAGCTTATTATCTCCTTTGCTCGGTCTTTTGCTCGACGGACAATTTCTCGCTCATCATCAGGAGTAAGCTCAGACTTTGCTAAAATCTCCGGTGAAGAAAGCTTAGAATCTATAGGAACAAACTTTTCCCCCTTTAACCGTAGGGCAAACTCTACAATCCCCGAGGCTAATTTTACATTACGAGCAATCATCCCCGAAGGAAAGATGGAAAGGATCTCTTCTACAGCTCGTTCCCCGGTCTGCCCTGAACGTCTGCCAAAAAGGACTCCTGAGATCTTCTTTACCTCCTCTGAGATGGCTCTCCCAAGCTCCTCCGCAGTATAAAGCTTAACTAAATCCCTCTTTATTTCCTGAAGGTCCTTTAGCCTCTCTTCAAGCCTCACTTCTAGCCTGTCCAAGGATTGGTCAATCTTTCCTTCAAAGAGGCTTCTTACCTTAAAATAAAGATAGACTAAAACGATAAAGTTAAGGATTAGAAGGATAAAAATTAAGGCATCTTTCATTTTTCAGAGCTTAATTTTTCCAAAGCAAGCTCGATTACTGAAAGTCCTATTATAGAACAAAAAAGCTTATTCTCAGGGATTCCAGAGAGCTCGTTTATGATTTCCTCTTTAGAAATTTCTTCAAGAGCACTTCTTAGGTCTTTACCTTTAAGTTTTTCGGTTAGGACGCTCATGAAGGCAACCGCTGGCACACACCCCTGCAGTTTAAATTTAACATCCTTAACCACGAAGCCATCTAACTTAAAATAAACCTTTAAATGGCAAGGAGAGGGAGGAGAGTCTGCCGTGCAAACAGGGTCTGAAATTTCTACTATAAGGTCAGGGTTAGGTAATTCCCCTACATTTCTTGCGGATAAAAACTCTTGAATGAGCCTTTTGCTGTAGTAATTTCCCACTAATCTTCCTTTTTACTTTGTGCTTTTTTTACTTTAATAGTCTTCAATTGTCCTTTTTAAGGCATCAAGCCCAAGCACTGAACAATGAACCTTGTGAGGAGGAGTCCACCAAGTTCCTCAACGATGTCATCCTTCTTGATCTTTAAGGCTTCCTCGATGGTTTTACCCTTAACCATCTCTGTAAGGATGCTTGACACCGCAATGGCTGCTGCGCATCCGAAGGTCTTAACCTTAATGTCCTCTATCTTATCATCCTTAACCTTGATGTAAAGATACATCATATCTCCGCAAACAGGGGTTTCCCTCTATTCCAACCCCATCGGCATCTGGGATTTCACCCACGTTTCTTGGGTTCATAAAGTGTTCTATGACCTTTTGACTGTACATAACCTTATCCCTCCCTTTAACTTCAATTTTCCCCATATTTATCAACGGGAAGAAAGGTAACCTCAAATCCTTCTTTCTCAAGAATTCTTGCTGGGTTGGTAATGGAATGATGTTCTACAATGGAAACTATGATATGGTTCCCTTTTTTCTATTAGCATAAGCTAAACCTCTCAGAGCAAAGTTATTAGATTCCGTCCCACCGGATGTGAATATGACCTCTTTTGGGGTGGCGTTTATGAAGTTTGCTACCTCTTCCCTTGCTGCCTCAATAGCTTCCCTGGCTATTGTCCCAAGCTCATAATGGCTTAAGGGATGCCCAAAATTCTCCCTAAGGTAGGGAAGCATTGCCAGATACACCTCTTTAGCTGGTTGGGTCGTTGCTAAGTTGTCTAAATAGACCCTTCGCATTACTTAAGCCTACTGATGTAAAATTTATAGGTTTCTTCATCCTCATAAACGCCAAGAAATTCCTGTCCAAAGACTTCACACCATTTTGGCACATCTTCGGGGTTCGGTCATAATTGGTGATTAACTCAAGTATCTTGCCCTACTTCTATTTTATTCTTTATGCTTTCATTAAGCTCCAAAAGATTTATAGGGCACATTAAATGAACGATGTCAACGCTAAGGTTTGCAGGAAGCTCTTTCTCTAAAAATTTCATCCTGTTTCTCCCGCAAAAGTAGTTTTTTTGTAAATATATACATAATTCATCTAACAAAAAAAAGTCAATAGAATGAAAAAATAAAACTTTACCGATAAAGTAAACATTTTATAGCGAAAAAACTGCTTTGACCTTAAACTTTTTCTTAGCTGGAAAGGCGTAGAATTTTAGACCATAGGTTTGAGATAGTTTTTCGAGGTAGGGGGTAAGGTCATTTTCTTTGGGTAAGACGAGGGTAAACCAGAAGTTTAGCTTGTGGTCCCTGAGGTAGGCATGCGTCACCTCAGGAAGGTCCGCTATCTCATGAGCAAGGTTTAGCTTATCTTCAGGAATTTCTACAGCACAAAGACAAGTAAAATGGTTTAACTCGTGAGAGTCTGGGCTTGCCCCAAGATGTCTTAAAATGCCTTTTTCTTTTAGCCCTTTGAGAAAGCTCAAAACCTCTTCTTCAGTTAAGCCAACCTTTTCAGCTAATACCTTAAAGGGTTGAGGATCTAAGGGGAATTCTTCCTGAATAAGGTTTAAAAGTTCTCTGTAGGGTTTTTCAAAGTCTTCTTTTTTCGGCTTCATAACTCTTTTAACTTTAAGCAATTCTTTAAAATTTAGCAAGCTATGCTATGATTTGTGTAAGCAACGGAAGGGTTGCGATACTGAGAAGGCTTGGGGGTGGGCACATGTCTGAAGAGAAGAAATCTTTAGATGTGAAAGAGGTCGAGAAGCTTTTGCCCCATAGATACCCTTTTCTTCTTGTGGACAAAGTATTAGAGATAGACATTGAGAGAGAATACATCAAAGCAATAAAGAATGTGACCATAAATGAGCCCTTCTTTCAGGGACATTTTCCTGGCTATCCCATCATGCCCGGGGTTTTAATTCTTGAAGCCATGGCCCAAACTGGTGCCATTTTCCTTAAGTATGCCTATCCTGAGTTCAAAGATAAGCTCTTTGTGCTTGCTGGCTTTGACAAGGTAAGGTTTAAGGCACCGGTTTATCCTGGGGACCAGCTTGTTATCTTTGCCGAGAAGTTTCATCGCAAAGGAAAGCTTATTTGGACTACGGTTACGGCAACGGTAAACGATAAAATCGTTGCTCAAGCAGAGATAACCGCAGCCATGGTAGATTGGCAAGAATAGGTGAGTGTATGGCAAATATTCATCCGACAGCTTTTGTTGACAAACAGGCAGAGCTTGACGAAGATGTAGTGGTTTCAGCCTTTGCTTACATCGGACCAAAGGTCTACATTGGTAAAGGAACTATTATCAAACCCCACACTTACATCGAAGAAAACACAAAAATTGGGAAAAACAACATCATCGGTCCCTATACTGTGATAGGGACACCGCCCCAGCATCTTGAATATAAAGGTGAGGAAACCTGGGTGGAGATCGGAGACGGAAACATCATTCGGGAGTTCGCAACCATTCATCGCGGCACAGCAAAAGACCAAGGTCTTACAAGGATAGGAAACAACTGCATGCTTATGAGCTATGTGCACATTGCTCATGATTGTTTTGTCGAGGATAATGTGATCATGGCAAACGGGGCAACGCTTGGCGGGCATGTTAGGGTAGGGAAAAGGGTGGTGATGGGTGGTTTTTCTGCCGTCCATCAGTTTTGTCGCATAGGAGCTTATGCTTTTATCGGAGCAATGAGCGGAGTTGATAAGGATGTCCCCCCTTTTGTTAAAGTTTTCGGGATACCGGCGAAGATTCAAGGGCTAAATCTTGTTGGCTTAAGAAGGGCTGGCTTCACTAAAGAGGACATAAGGAAGCTTTCCCAAGCCCTTGGCATCTTTCTTGATGGTCCTGCTACTTTAAAAGAAGTTATCACTGAGCTAAAGGATGTGTTTGGAGATGACCCATTGATAGCTGAACTTATTACCTTTTTGGAAAACCCCTCAAGACAAGGTATAATGAGAAGAAAGCCCTTTGAAGGCGAGGATTAGTAAAAAAGGGCGACCAGCTGGTAGCCCTACAATTGGGGAATGGACGATAAGTCTTCATCGCGAATAGGGCTTATTGCTGGGGAAGGAGAATTTCCTCTAATCCTTGCTAAAAGTTTAAAGAGTAAAGGCTATTCTGTTTATGCCGTTTGTTTTTCCAAGGAGCAGGAAAAGAACCTTAAAGAGCTTTCCGAAAGGGTCACACGGATTTATATAGGTCAGCTGGGAAAGCTAATAGAGACTTTTAAAAAGGATGGAGTTAGAGACCTTGTGTTTTTAGGCAAAGTTGATAAAAGCCATGCCCTGCGTTTTAACCTTCCTGATTTTAGAGCCCTAAAGCTCTGGCGTTCTTTAAGAAGTCGTGAGGATAACTCTTTACTCACCGCCTTGGTAGAAGAGCTTGAGGCTTCAGGCTTTGTGGTGAGGGGTCCAGCAGAATTCCTCTCAGACTACTTGACTCCAGAAGGAGTTTTGACTAAGCGTGAGCCCACGACAGAAGAATGGGAAGACATTCGCTACGGGTTAAAGATCGCTAGGGCTATCGGTGACCTTGATATTGGGCAGTGTGTGGTAGTCAAGAACCGAATGACCGTTGCGGTTGAAGCCATGGAAGGGACTGACGAAACCATCCTAAGAGGAGGAAGACTTGTTTCTGGAGCCATCGTGGTTAAGATTGCCAAACCAAGACAAGACCCGCGGCTTGACCTTCCCGTGGTCGGGTATAAAACCATTGAGACAATGATCAAAGCCAAAGCCAAGGTTTTAGCTCTTCTTGCCGGAAAAACTTTTTTTCTACAAAGAGAAAAAGCCCTTGAGCTTGCTAACAAACACGGTATAGCCATCTGCGGGGTAAAGGACGGAGAAGGGGGAGCGTGATCAAGGCACTTAAGGTTGGAATAATTGGGCTTGGACATCTCGGAAGGTATCACGCAGAAAAGGTTGCTCAAATTTCTCTCGCTGGTCTTAGGATGACAGAAAGAGGTCTCGGGATGACAGAAAGAAGTCTTGGATGCATGTCCTCTTTTTCACCCCACAGGCTTAGCCCAAAGGGTTCTTCGTTTACGCCTGAAATGGCAAAAGAGAAGTCGGTTGAAACTTCTCAAGTTGAGCTTAAGGCTATCTGCGATATCAACGAAGAGCGGTTAGAAGAGGTTGCAAACCTTCTTTTAAAAGGCTATGGACTAAAGCCTTTTAAAACGAAGATCTTTGAAGAAGTCTTACCCCTTGTTGACGCTGTAATAGTTGCTACCCCAACTTTTACCCACTATGAGATCGTTAAAAAAGCTTTGCTTGAAGGGAAGGCTGTTCTTGTGGAAAAGCCTTTGACTGCTGATATAAACGAGGCAAAAGACCTCATTAAGCTTGCGGAAGAGAAAGCATTAATTCTCCAGGTTGGTTATGTAGAGCGTTTTCAAAGGGTGGTAGAGGAGCTCTGCCGGAGGGTTAAGGACCCTATCTTCATTGAAGCGCATAGGATCGGTAGTTTTACCGAAAGGAACCTTGACATCGATGTGGTTCTTGACCTAATGGTTCATGACCTTGATTTGCTTTTTCTTTTTAAGAATCCTCAAGACCTTGAGTTTATCCATGCTGTTGGAGCACCAGTTTTTACCGAAAAGCCAGACAT
This sequence comes from Thermodesulfobacteriaceae bacterium, assembly GCA_049414625.1. Classification (GTDB taxonomy): domain Bacteria; phylum Desulfobacterota; class Thermodesulfobacteria; order Thermodesulfobacteriales; family Thermodesulfobacteriaceae; genus WYEG01. The sequence goes on along the minus strand of JBMSAU010000007.1, from coordinate 16,291 downwards.
TGTAAACGCAAGGCTTGTTTTCAAGGATGGAACAACCTGCAACCTTACCGCAAGCAGAATTTCCCTCTCCAAGCAGAGGAAATTCCGAGTTTTTGCTAAAGGAGCTTATTTTCGGGTAGATACCCTCGAGAAGTCTTTAGTTCAGGTGCTTGTAGACCAGAAAAAACGCGATTACCGCATAGAAAGACTTCACTTTCCTGATGATGACCCTCTCTTGAAGGAAGTAGTAGCCTTTGTTAAGGCTGTGGTTGGGATGGCTGAGCCAAGGGTTCAAGCTAAGGAAACTTTGGCATCCTTAGAGGTAGCCTTAAGAATTAAGGCTGAAGTGGAGACTAACCTTAAAAGATTGAGTGCTTACTTATGAAAATTCTTGTCATAACTGGTGAGCTCTCCGGAGACCTATACGCTTATCTCCTGGTCAAAAAGCTAAGAGAACTGCTTCCTTCTCTGTATTTTATAGGGATTGGTGGTCCGAGATTGAGAAGCCTTGATGTAGACATTCTCTTTTCGGCTGAACCTTTGTCCTTAGTTGGTATACCAGACTTTTCAAGACTAAAGAGGTATTTGTTTGTCTTAAACCGGATTAAAGACCTTCTGAGGAAAAGGCACGTTGACCTGGTTTTGCTTGTTGATTTTCCGGGTTTTAACTTAAGGATTGCTAAGTTTGCCAAGGGACTTGGTTATCCTGTTGTCTATTTTGTTGCCCCTCAGGTTTGGGCTTGGTATCGCAGGCGGATCCACCTTCTTAGAAAGTATGTAGACCTTCTCTATGTGGTTCTACCTTTTGAAGAAGAATTTTTTAAAAGCTACGGGGTTCGGGCTAAGTATTTTGGACACCCTCTACTTGATGTGGTGAAGCCTCATCTTTCAGCAGAACTTTTTTATGAAGTCTATGGTCTTAAAGAGAATGTGCCTATAATTAGCTTCTTTCCAGGAAGTCGGGAATCGGAGGTTGCAAGGCATATACCAATTTTTCTTGAGGTTTATCGGAGGTTAAAGGAAAAGAACATTGAGGTTCAGGGGTTGATGGTAAAGGCTTTGGGCTTGAGAGAGAGTCCTCTTTGGGAAGAGGCAAGGCGCGCCTTCAAAGTTCTTGAGAGCGTCCAGTATGATGTGCTTAAACATTCTGATTTGGCGGTTTTAGCATCAGGCACCATTACGCTTGAAGCCGGTTTGATCGGTACTCCCTCGGTTGTGGTCTATAGCCTTCCTCCTTTAGTTTATCATTTAGCTAAACGGTTGGTGAAGGTCCCCTTTATCAGTCTTCCGAACCTTATTTTGCAGAAGGCTATCTATCCCGAGATTATCGTGGAAAGGGAAGGACTTAAGTGTTTGGCAAATGTGGTTGAGGAGCTTCTTTTTGATGAAGAGAAGCGAAGGGAGATGAAGGAAGCCTTAGCGAGGCTTCCGATTGAAGTTGGACCTCCAGGAGCAATTAGGCGAATTGCCGAAGATTTTATAAACTTTATTGAACTTTTTAAACATCAACGGCGTCCCTTGACAGGCTAAAAGAAACGGGGATACTTAAAAATAAACCTCGACAAAGGAGGTTTACCATGGCTGAGGACCTAAAGAAGATGTATCGGACCATCGTTACCGACCATTTTCCGAACGAGATTCGTATTACCTTCGGGGATCAGACCTTAATCTACAAGAAGCGCACCTGGGACCTTGAGGTGGCACCAGGTGAGGTTGAAAGAAGGGGTTTGCGTTACGGTGAAAACCCGGACCAGGAGGCAGCCCTTTACGAGCTTGTGGCTGGGAACCTTATCCTTGGAGAATGTGAGTTTATTAGGCCAGGCTTGGGTTTGGTCTCAAGCCTAAAGGAATCTGATTTTATTCAGTTTGGGAAACATCCAAGCAAGACCAATCTTACTGATGTTGACAATTCTTTGAACATCATGCGATATCTCATGGAAAAGCCTTGCTGCATAATTGTTAAGCATAACAACCCCTGCGGAGTAGCCTACGGATCAACCCTTGAAGAGGCTTTTGTTAGAGCCTTTAGTGCTGACAGGGTTGCCGCCTTTGGCGGGGCTATAACCCTAAACCGCCCTGTAGATAAGGCAACGGCAGAAGCCATTGCTGAGCATTATTTTGAAGTCCTTGCTGCTCCTGACTTTGAAGAAGGAGCCATAGACATCTTGACCAGAAGGAAGGATCTGAGGATCATCCGCATAAAAAGGATGGACCGCCTTGTGGAGTATGCTAATTATCCGGTGGTAGAATTCAAGAGCTTGATGGATGGTGGTCTTATTCTTCAGGTTTCCCAAAAGAACCGGATAAGGAGTAAAGAAGACCTAAAGCCTGCAGTTGCGGTTAAGGATGGGGTAGAATACCGTTGCCTAAGAGAACCTGACGAGAGAGAAATTAGAGATATGCTTTTTGGCTGGGCTGTCGAACTTGGGGTAACCTCAAACTCCGTTCTTTTTGTTAAGGATGAAAGGACGATAGCTATCGGCACGGGTGAGCAGGACAGGGTGGGTTGCACGGAGATAGCCATCTTCAAAGCTTATAGAAATTACTCAGATTGGTTATGCTATAAAAAGTACGGTATTTCCTACAAACAGCTTGAGCTTGAAATTGAGAAAGGACTTAGACCGAAGGAACAGAAGGAGGAGATAGACGAAGAAACAAGAAGGAATAAGGCTGGGCTTATCGGCGCGGTGATGGTGTCTGATGGCTTCCTACCTTTCAGGGATGCAGCTGATGTAGCCATAAGACATGGCATCACAGCCATCCTCCAGCCAGGTGGCTCAGTAAGAGACTGGGAAGTCATTCAGGCTTGCAACGAAGCTTATCCTCCCGTAGCTATGATGTTTACCGGACAAAGAGCTTTTAAACACTAAAATTAGGCATTATAATTTTAAGCGACTGGGGAATGAGTTTCAGATAATACATTTGGGCGAGCGGCTGCTCGCTCTTTTTATAAATTAATTAGACAAACATCGTTTGGTCCACCTTTTATGTGGAAAATCTACCAATTAAACTGTTTGGCAGAATAAATTGACCAACCACCAAGAAAATTTTTCGAGGAGGTAGCTATGAAGATACCTATAACGCCTGAAGGTTATGAAAAGCTTAAAAAAGAGCTTGAAAGACTAATAAAGGTTGAAAGAAAAGAAGTAGTGAAAGCTATAGAGGAGGCGAGGGCTCACGGAGATCTCTCAGAGAATGCAGAATATGAATCCGCAAAGGAAAGACAGGCTTTTATTGAGGGGAGGATTCAAGAGCTTTCATATATTCTTTCTCAAGTTGAGGTGCAACCGCCTTTGAAGGAGGTTCCAGACAAGGTTCAGTTTGGCGTGGTAGTTAAACTTTTAAACCTTGATACTGGAGAGATTGTCTCTTATAGGATCGTTGGCCCTTATGAGGCAAACCCATCCGAAGGGACGATCTCTATCAATTCCCCTTTAGCCCGAGCCTTGATCGGCAAAGAAATCGGAGAAGAGGTGAAGGTTAAGACCCCATCAGGTGAAAAGCGCTATGAAATTTTAGACATTGACATTTGATGCGAAGAAGCTTTTAAAAAACTTACGATAAGCCTTTGCAGAGAAATTCTAAAAATTTGTAGAAAGTTGAATGTCTCTTAGAAGTCCCGTCTATGGCCTTTCAATTTTTATTATCTTGGGTTTTTTTGTTTTATCCCTTTCTCAAACTTTCCCCTTTACTCTAAAATCCCTTAAACAAGGTGGGCAAAAAAGTGAGGTCCCTTTGTTAACCACCGGGAGGCCTGAAGGATGCCTTTTTTGCCATGAAGAGAAGGTAGAAGATAAGGCTCATGCTCGGGAGATGCTTGGATGTTCAAGCTGTCATCTTGGCAACCCTCTAACAGTGGATTACCGAGCAGCTCATAAAGGCGTCGTTAGAAATCCCTCAGACTTAAGAATAGTCCATAGGACCTGCGGTCAAGCAAACTGCCACCCCCAGGACATAAACAAGGTCAAGAATAGCCTCATGGCCACAAACCACGGTATCATAGCAAGGCTTCTTAAGGTTTTTGGTGAGGAAGCAATCCTTAAAGAACGTCCACACATTCGCGTAGAGGATTTATACCATCTTAAGGTCTCATCCCTTGCTTTAGACTACTTCAAAAAGCTCTGTGGGTCCTGCCATCTTTTTTTAGAAAAAGGTAGGCTTCCTGATTTTTTGGCTGAAAAAGGGGGTGGATGCTCAGCCTGCCATCTTGTTGGTACGAAGGAGGATCTAAAAACCCGCAAGCTTCATCCTCGGCTTTCAGCAAAGACACCTATTGATAAGTGCGTCCTCTGCCACAACCGTAGTGGAAGGATTGGCTTCACTTATCAAGGCTTTTACGAGGATGAGCAGAGCGGAGAAGGTGAAGTGACCTTCATTGACGGAAGGAAGTTGAGACGAATTGAGCCTGACGTTCATTACAAAGCAGGGCTTCACTGCATTGACTGTCATACGAGGGATGAGGTCATGGGAAACGGCACTTTCTATCGCAACATAGAAGAAGCCCTTCAGGTTGACTGCGAAACTTGCCATGTCAGAAAAGGTTTAACTAAGGCTGGAACAAGGCTCGCAAACATTGTAGAAAAGGAAGGTAAGGTTTTTCTGAAGGGAAAGCTTGATGGGAAGTTGCGGGTAGTTAAGGCTCCTTCAAAGGAATGCAAGGATAGTTTCCACAGGAGGCTATCCTGCACAGCCTGTCATGCAAAGTATGTCCCCCAATGCTACGGCTGTCATGTCCGGTATGACCCAAGGGAGACTCATCTTGACAAGATCCTCGGAAAAGAGACCAAGGGACTCTGGGAGGAACATGAATCCTATCGCCGAATTGATGCACCAATCCTTGCGGTAAAGAAGGAAAAGATAGTCGTTGTGACACCTGGCTGACAGGACTTTGTGTCTATCCTCTCAGAGGAGGGGAAGTTGGCACGCTACTTTGAGAGTATTACTTTTGCTCAGATTGAGCCTCATTCAACGCAAAGGAAGGGGAGGTCCTGCAAAGATTGCCATCAAAACCCAAAGGTAGTTGGTCTTGGCTATGGAGAGGGGTTGGATAGGTTATCCCGAGTGGGAGACCGTGAAGGAAGGTCTTTGGTTAAGTTTAACCGAGAGGGACTTAGACCCTTTACCAAGGAGGAGTTAGACCGGATCCTAAAGGTTGGGCTTTGTTTATCCTGTCATGAAGGAAGGGATAGAATTTTCAAAAACTGGAGGAGTGATTTGAAATGTCCAAGGCTAAAGACCTTGCCTTGATGACCGGACTTGAGAAGGTTTATGGATGCGGAGCCTTAAACTGGGATATCTTCTTTGAGGTGCCATCCCTTGATGCTTTGAAGAACATTCCTTCAGTTGATTTTGAGGTAAAGCCTGGGGGCGAGGTTGTGGTAAATCGAGAAACATTCATTAAGATCCTTTCTCACCTTGAAAAACAAGGGAAAAAAGTTTTTTCTTGCGGAGGGGGCTCAGCGGCAAACACCATCTTTGCCTTATCCCATCTTGGATTTAAAACTGGCTTTATCGGCGTTTGCGGGGATGATGAATTTGGCAAGCTTGTTTTAGAGGAGCTTTCTCAGGCTAAAGTTGATTTAAGCCTTGTTGGAAGACACGGAGAGACAAGCTTAGCCTTGATCGTCCTTGATGCGGAACGGGACCGCTTTATCATCGTGAGCCCTGGCTCAGCTGAAGCCTTATTCCAAGAAGAATCCTTTCTTGAAGTGGCAAAAGAAAGACTATTAAAAGAAAAAACCCTTCTTCATCTCTCATCCCTTGCAAGCTTAGAAGGGCAGGAATTTCAAAAAAGGCTCCTTTTTGAGGTCTCACCGAGAGAAAAATTAGACCATTTTGTTTCCTTTGACCCGGGGCAAGTCTACGCTCAGAAGGGAAGAAAATTTCTTTTAGATTTTCTCCCCTATGTAGATATTTTTTTCACTACAGAGGATGAGCTTTTCGAGGCTGGGCTTAAGGCTAACGAGGTTCTCAATCATTCAGTTCTTGCCTTGTTTCTAAAGAGGGGAAAGAAGGGTGCTAAAGCATTAACCAAGGATTTTGAGTATTCGCAAGATGCTATTCCGCAAGAAAAGATCGTTGATAACACTGGAGCTGGAGACTATTTCAACGCTGGGGTCTTAGCTGGGTTGATGCTTGGGAAAACCCTTGATAAGGCTCTGTATCTTGGCGCCCTTCTTGCAAGCTTAAGTCTTTCTGATTATGGAAGAAGGAGCATTCTATTTATAAATAGGCAAAGTTTATTAAAATGTGAATAGTCATGAAAGGGATAAGGTTTGGAGACCTTTATTTTGAAGAGCGGGAAGTTTTTCAGGTTGTGGTTGAACCTTCTGGCGTTGAAGACATCTCTTGGACCAAGGAAGAGGGAATAAGCTTAAGGTTAATAACAGACGACCTTAGCATAAACTTCCAATACACAACGGGCAGAGAAAGTTTAGAAAGCTTTGTTTTAGAGAGGGGAAGATATTTTCAAAAAGAAGTCTTAACTGAGTTTTTATCCTTAGTCTTCTCCCCTTCATCCAGCCTAAACCCTTCGGTCTCAGACCTTGTACAATCTCTAACTGAGGTAGCTAAAGCTTCTTTAGTTTCTCAGCATATAAAGCATTATAGGCTACAGGTAGCTCTCATTCAAAAAAGGATTGGAATTCTTACGACGGAGAATAAATTGGTGTTTGAAGAAAGGTTCTATACCCGTGGGATAGCCTTTTGCGTTGCTGAGAAGGATGGAAGGCTTGAGCGGGGCTATGAGGTGCTTGCTTATGCCCTTCCTTTTCAAGAGATAAAGCTCGAAGAGTTTGAGAGGCTTTGCGAGAGGGCTGGAAGAAGGGCTGAGCTTATGCTTAGCTCAAGGAGGGTTAAGGCTGGGGTCATGCCCGTAGTGCTTTCCTCCTCAGCTGGGGGGACGTTGATCCATGAGGCGGTAGGTCATGGGCTTGAAGCTGACCACGCCGAGGAAGGTCTATCCATCTACTCAGGAAGGCTCGGTGAAAGGGTGGCAAGCCCATTAATTACCGTCATTGACGACCCAACCCTTTCTCCTCTCTACGGCTCTTATCAGTATGATGATGAGGGAACGAAGGCAAAACCCGTTGTTCTTATTGAAAAAGGAATTCTTAAGGATTTTCTCTACGATAGATATCAGGCTTTGAAATGGGGAAAGACTTCAAACGGAAGGGGAAGGCGAGAATCCTTTAGGCACATACCCATACCCCGCATGTCAAACACCTTCATTGCTAAGGGAGAGACCCCTGCTGAAGAGATTATAAAAAGCTTAGAGAAAGGGCTACTCGTAAAGAAGATGGGTGGGGGAGAGGTCAACCCTTTGACGGGAGACTTTGTGTTTGAAGTAAGGGAAGGCTACTATGTAGAAGGGGGTGAGGTTCTTTTTCCGGTTAAGGGAGCAACCCTTGTTGGCAATGGACCAAAAGTCCTTGAGATAATAGACCTTGTAGGGGACGACTTGAATTTTGACCCTGGGACCTGCGGAAAGGATGGGCAAGGAGTTCCTGTTTCAGACGGACAGCCAACCTTAAGGATACCCGAGCTTACTGTAGGAGGGGAGGGCTAAGAAGCATGTGCGGGATAATAGGTGTTTACGGTGTTCCCTCAGCTTCAAAGGTCACCTTCTTTGGGCTTTACTCCCTTCAGCATAGAGGGGAAGAAAGCGCTGGCATTGCGGTCTTTGACGGAAAGCAAGTCAAACACTATCGGGGCATGGGGCTTGTTTCCGAAGTCTTTGATGAAAAGATCCTTCAAGAGCTTCCCGGTGAGATAGCCATTGGGCATGTTAGGTATTCCACTGCTGGCTCCTCAACCATCATCAACGCTCAACCCTTCTGCGTAAACTACGCTAAAAAGACGATAGCCCTTGCTCATAACGGTAACTTAGTAAACGCTGAAAGCCTTCGCTGTGAGCTTGAGGAGGAAGGACACATCTTTCAGACCACGATGGATAGCGAGGTCATCGTCCATCTTATCGTGAAGCATCTCAAAGAAGGGCTTGTGGAAGCTATTTCTAAGGCTATGCAGAAGATCAAAGGTGCCTATTCTGTGGTGATGCTCGTTGACGGGACCTTGGTAGCCTTTAGAGACCCGCAAGGCTTTCGCCCCCTATCGTTGGGCATGCTAAACGGAGGATACATCATCGCCTCTGAAACCTGCGCTTTTGACCTGCTTTCTGCCGAGTACTTGCGCGACATTGCCCCAGGTGAAATCTTAGTGATCGATGAGAACGGTCCGCAAAGCTTTTTCCCCCTTGAAAAGCAGGAGCGCCTTGCCCATTGTATCTTTGAGTTTATCTACTTTGCCCGTCCTGATAGCACGATCTTTGGGAAGAATGTCTACCTTGTCCGAAAAAGACTTGGAGAAAAGCTCTATGAGGAGTGTCCGCTAACTGCTGACTTTGTTATGCCTTTTCCAGATTCTGGAAACTATGCTGCGATTGGGTATGCGGCAAAGGCTCGTCTCCCCTTTGAGTTTGGCGTGATAAGGAACCACTACATCGGGCGCACCTTTATTCAGCCCTCAGAAAAGCTTCGGGACCTTTCAGTCCGGATGAAGCTAAATCCGGTAAAAGAATTGATCCGCGGAAAAGAGGTAATTGTGATCGACGATTCCCTTGTTAGGGGAACAACGAGCAAAAACCGTATAAAAAGCATAAAGCTTGCTGGGGCAAGGGCAGTTCATTTTCTCATTACCTGTCCGCCTTTGCGTTTCCCTTGCTTCTTTGGTATCGATTTCCCAAGCAAGCAGGAGCTCATCGCAGCAAAGCACTCAATCGAAGAGATAAGAAAATTCCTTGACATAGACACTCTCTATTATCTTAGCCTTGAGGGCATGCTCTCTGCAGTAGAAGACCTTTCAGACAAGGTTTGCACCGCCTGCTTTACCGGAGACTATCCTATCCCTGTCCATCAACCCTTCCGTAAAGACTTTGCCGAGGTCAAATAATGAAGGCTTACAAAGACCTTCAAGAATTCATAGAAACCTTAGAGAAGAAGGGGGAACTTCTTCGCTTAAAAGAAGAAGTCTCCGTTGAGCTTGAGATCACCGAGATAACCGAAAGGATAGTAAAAAGAAAAGGACCGGCTCTCTACTTTGAAAGGGTCAAAGAAAGCAAGATTCCGGTTGTAACAAACCTCTTTGGCAGCGAAGAAAGGGTCTGCTTAGCCCTTGGGGTAAGCTCCTTTGATGAGCTATCGCAGAGGATTTTAGATTTTCTTGAAGTTCGCCCTGGTGAAGGCTTGATGCATAAGCTCAAGCTTATCCCTAAGCTTCTTCAAGCAAAGAATGTTTTCCCGAAGATGGTTGACCGAGCTCCCTGTCAAGAGGTAGTCCTTCAGGGGAAAGAGGTTGACCTTTTTAAGCTCCCAATACTTAAATGCTGGCCTGATGATGGCGGAAGATATATCACCCTTCCCTGTGTGATCACAAAGGACCCTGAGACTGGGGTTCGTAATGTAGGCATGTATCGCATGCAGGTTTTCGAAAGGAATAAGACGGGCATGCATTGGCAGATGCACAAGGTTGCCGCAAGGCACTACCAAAAGGCAGAAAGGCAGGGGAAAAGGCTTCCTGTGGCTGTGGCCATCGGACCTGACCCTGCGGTCATCTATGCTGCAACCGCTCCCCTTCCGGAAGATATCGACGAGTTTATGCTCGCTGGTTTCCTAAGGGGTAAGCCCGTTGAGCTTGTGAAATGCTTGACCGTTCCTCTTGAAGTTCCGGCAAACTCGCAGGTCGTGCTTGAAGGATATGTCGAACCCTATGAGAGGAGGATTGAAGGACCTTTTGGGGACCACACTGGTTTTTACACCGAGCCTGAACCCTTCCCAGTCTTTACTGTTCAAACCATTACCATGAGAAAAGATGCCATCTATCCTGCAACCATAGTTGGCAAACCACCTCAAGAAGATGCTTACCTTGGTAAAGCTACAGAAAGGCTTTTTTTGCCCTTAATCAAGATGGTTTTGCCTGAAGTGGTAGACATAAACCTGCCGGTTGAAGGCGTTTTTCATAACTTTGCCTTTGTTGCTATTGATAAGAGGTATCCTGGGCATGCCTTTAAGGTTGCCCATGCCATTTGGGGGCTTGGTCAGCTTATGTTTACCAAGTTTGTTTGTGTTTTTGATAAGCATGTTAATGTGCATGACCTTAGCGAAGTTATCTTTTATCTTGGGGCAAATGTGGACCCAGCTCGGGATATTCAGATTGTTAAAGGTCCGGTTGACCATCTTGACCATGCGGTATCAACGATTGGCTTTGGAGGAAAGGTCTGCATCGATGCCACAACTAAGCTAAAGGAAGAAGGCTACGGGAGGACCTGGCCAAAGGAGATAAGCATGAGCCCTCAAGTAAAAGCTAAGATTGATAAGCTTTGGCAAAAACTTAAGCTTGATGCCCTCCTTGAAGAATACCGCAGGAGGAGGAAGACATGAAGGTTGCTGTGATGAGCGATTCCCATGACCGGATAGACCACTTAAGCTGGGCAATCTCTGAAGCAGAAAAAAGAGGCGTTGAAAGGCTTTTCCACTGCGGGGACCTCATCTCCCCCTTTATGGTTTTAACCCTTGCTAAGTTTCAAGGTAAAATAGACTTAATCTTAGGGAACAATCGCGGGGATGTTGCCCTCCTTCTTGAGCTTCTAAAAAATTACCCTAACATCACCCTTCATGGAGACTTTGCCTACTTAGAAGTTGAGGGCTACCGCATAGCCATGGTTCACTATCCAAAGCTTGCCATCCCTATCGCTAAGTCTCAGGAGTTTGATTATGTATTCTGCGGGCATACCCATAAATTTGATGTGAGGGAGTTTGGCAAATGCCTTCTTATCAATCCTGGCGAGCTCATGGGCAAGGAAGGACCCCCAAGCTTCGTGGTTTTAGACCTAAAAAGTAGAGAGTGGGAAAAGATAGTTCTTAAAGAAAAATTATAAAGCCATGTAAAGGATGTCAAAATTGAAGACTTAAGCTAACAAGCTCAAATATCTCCTTTGCCCAGGTTATAGCCCTTTCTGCATCATCTAAAGTATACTCTTCAGAGGGTATCCAGTCGCTCAATCCATAGAAGGCAAGCTCTCTTTCCTTTCTTAAGGAACGAGAGATTTGTTTAATTTTTGGTAAATTTTCTTTAATTTTTTCTGGAAAAACATTGATATTCTCCTCGATAAAGCGAGAAACATCATGGACCTTAGGGACATCAAGCCCATAGTAAAGGATAAGACCTTTAAGCATTAGCTCCACCACTTCTTGAGCTTCTCGGACCACATCTGCATAGGCACCTTCGTTCTTTAAAAATTCAAGCATCTTGAGACGAACTTTGGACCTCTCTAAATAATCTTTAGCAAGCTTCCTTTTGCTCAACCTCTTCTTCCTCTCTTACTAAAAAATACCTAACCCCCTTCAGCTCTTTCTCCACAATTTTCCCCTGCTCTTTCAATCTTTCCATACTATTTAGCAAAGACTTAGCAAATTTGTCCTTTTCGTAAAGAACTCTTCCCTCACTAAGAATACCCGCATAAAAAGGCAAGCTTTTCGTTATTTCTTCTTTCGTCAAGATAATTGGTGAGAGGAAATGCTCACCAAGGTCGAACCCGAGTTTTTCGTAAAACTCGTAGACCCTTTGCCTTTTTCTTAGAGGAGAATGTTCAAGGATTATGAGTAAGTCGACATCTGAAGACTGAGATACATCACCCTTTGCAGTTGAGCCAAAAACAAAAACCGCAAGGAGATTATCTTTATAAAGGTCCTTTAGCCTTTCAACAAGACCTGGGAGGGCTTCCCATATCCTGTAATAGAAATAAGTTTTCGTCTTCTCCTCTACCATTTTAAACGAACCTTTACCCCTTTTTTTGCCAAATATTCTTTGATTTCTCTTATGGTATACAGCCCATAGTGGACCATAGAGGCTATTAAAGCTGCGTCTGCCTTTCCTTTAGTTAAGACTTCATACAGATGTTCCGGATGCCCAGCTCCGCCGGAGGCTACAACCGGTATCTTAACCTCGCTTGCTATCATCTCAGTGATGGTAAGCTCGTAGCCTTGTCTAGTTCCATCTGCATCGATAGAGTTTAGGACGATCTCACCCGCTCCAAGGTTTTCCGCCTCCTTTGCCCACCAGAGGGCATCTATCCCCATGGGCTGTCTTCCGCCCCTTATCCAAACCTCATAGCCTGAGGGGATCTTTGCCGACCTCTCAACCTTCTTTACATCCATTCCAAGGACGATGCACTGGGAACCAAAAGCCTTGGCTCCTTCATAGATAAGCTTTGGGTTTAGCACAGCAGCCGTGTTCACTGATACCTTTTCTGCCCCAGCAAGAAGAACCTCTCGCATCTGCTCAACGGTGCTAATCCCCCCTCCCACCGAAAGGGGGATAAAAATCTGCTCTGCCGTTCTTCGCACAACGTCTATCATTATCTTTCTATGCTCAGCGCTTGCGGTGATATCATAAAAGACTATCTCATCCGCTCCTTCCTGATAATAAGTCTTTGCCATCTCAACGGGGTCGCCAACCTCAACATTGTTCTTAAACTTTACCCCCTTCGTAGTTTTTCCATCCTTGACATCAAGACAAACAACTATCCTTTTACTAAGCATGTGAAATCCTCCTTAACCTCTTGTCTCCGCTAAAAGCCATTCTTCATAGGGCTTAAAAAGTATTTCCACCTCAAGCTTTGCCACGCAGGGACAAGTATAGGTATGGAGCTCCTTTATACGCTCTGTTGCCTTTTCAGCTAAGCTTTCCCTTGTTTTAACTATCATTACAACCTCAGGGCTTTCTTCGATCTTTCCTTGCCAATGATAGAGGGAATAGATGTTTTGGTAAATGTTTACACAGGCACAAAGCCTCTCCTCAAGAAGTGTCTTAGCTATGGTTTTTGCCGTCTCAAACTTATCAGCGGTAACATAAAGAAAGACTATTCTTTCACTCATACCCTACCTCCTTGTATAACCTCAAACAATTTTTCTAGGGGAAAGGGCTTATAAAGAACCGCATCATACCGGACATGCCTTGCCCGTTCAGAAACCTCCTTAGGCGTGTATCCGGTCATCAAAACTATCTTTACGACCTCGGAAAGTAGCCCCTCTTGGTTTAGCCTTTCAATTAGATAAACTCCACCCTTACCCTGTGGGACTGTGAGGTCAAGAAGGAGAACCTCAAAGGGTCTTCCCTCCTCATAAGCAGATTTATAAGCTTGAAAGGCAGAATCCCCTTCCTCGAAGGTTTCAACTTCATAACCCCTCTCCCTTAAGACCTCAGCTAAAAGCTCCTTCACCTCTTCCTCGTCCTCAAGGATGAGGACCCGCTTTACCTCTTGCTCCTTTTCAACTTTGATCTCCTTTCTTTCACTTTCAGAAATAGGAATGATCTTTGGTTTTCTTGGGAGCTTGATGGTAAAGGTTGTTCCTTTACCGATTTGGCTATCAACTAAGATTTGTCCTCCGTAGAGGTCTACGACCCTTTTTACAACTGTTAGCCCAAGCCCCGTGCCGTGAGGCTTCGTGGTAAAGCCAGGGTCAAATATCTTGGATAATAGCTCAGCAGGTATCCCAGGTCCGCTGTCTTCAAACTTAAGGACTACATTGTCCTCCTCAGCAAAGGCAGAAACCTTAAGGACCCCCTTCCCTCCCATTGCATCCTTGGCGTTCAGCACAAGGTTTTGAAGAATAGACAAAAGATGGGCATGGTCCATAAAGAGCTTTAGCCCCTCTTCTACAGAAAATTCAGCCTTAACTTCAGACCCCTGAAGATAGAATGAAACCCATTCAGGAATAAACTTATCAAGCCTTATCTCTTCAAACCTTCTTAAATCCCTTCCTGAAAGGATAAAAAGCTCTAAAACCTTTTGAGAAACCTTATCAAAGGCCTCTTCTACCCTCTTTACATGCTTTGCCTTATCATGGTCTAAGGTATCCTTTAGCTTTAGCTCAAGGAGCTCAAGATGCCCTTTGATTACCATGAGGAGGTTGTTTAGGTCATGGGCAAGCCCTCCTGCAATCTGTAAGACAGCCGATGTCTTCTCAGCCCTTCTTGTCTCTTCTTCAAGGAGCAACCGATCAGTAATATCAAAGACCAACCCAAGGAAACATCTTTTACCAAAAAAGGATATCTCATCAAAAAAGACTTCAATCGGGACTTCTGAGCCATCCTTCTTTCTAAGCCTTGTCTGAACATGCTTTTTAGCAAGAGCTGAAGGTTGCCCCCTTTGAATTTTAGAAAAGGCTACCCTTGCCCTCTCCCGTAGCTCAGGAGTTGGCGTCAAAAGGTCATGTAAGTTTTCATTTAGGAGCTCGCTTTTTTCGTATCCTGTAAGCTTGGCTAAGCTTGAGTTGACATAAACTGCTCTTCCCTCCTTATCAAGAAGAGCTAACCCAACCGGCAAAAACTCAACCAAGGTCTCAAAGAACTTTTGGGCTTCTTCCTTGACCTTGAGATATTCGGTAATGTCCTCTAAAACGGTGTAGATTAGGATGTCTCCATCCTGCTTGTAGACCTTTGAGGAAAGAAGGGCATAGAAGGGCTTTCCATTTAAAGTTTTAAGCTCTCCTTCATAAGCCCTTACCTCACCTTTTACTAAGACTTCGGAGATGAAAGCTTGTCTTTCCTCAGGGTTTACCCAAAAGTCTTTAACATTGAAATATTTTCCTTCAAGGTCTTCGGGGAGCTCAAAAAGCGTCCTTGCCTGCCTGTTTGCTTTGATGACCGCTCCATCAGGCTTTGTTATGACTATAGCTACGGGGTTTTCCTCAAAGAGCCTAACAATCTCGGTCACATCATCGTAGTAAGTCAATTTAAAGGTCTTGCCAGACCTTGTGCGAAACACCTGAAAATACCTTTGAAAATACTTGGAAAGCCTGGGAGAAAAGAGAATTTTATCCTCTTGCACTTGCTCCTTCAATAAAGGACAATCCGGGCAGGGTTCAGTCCTTCCATAAAGGGTGTAGTGGCATTTAGGACAATTCTTTTCAATCAGGGGCTTTAAATTTTTATTTGCATAAAGGATGTTAAAGTTTTCATCACTTATGAAAAAGAGCCCAGGATAAAGGTCAACCGTTGTCTTCAAAAGCTCCTCAAACTCCTTCTCTTCAGTCCTATCCTCTATAAAGTGAAGATAAGCAAAATGCTTGCCCCTTTCATCATACAAAGGAATTAGCGTAACCAAAAGATACTTCTTTAGTTTTGGCTCAAAAAACTCTTTATGATAAAACGCTTTGATGGCGGTTTTCGCTTCCTTAAGCTCTGAGGAAAACTCCTTAGGACAGCAGGGTGGTTTTTCTTCGCAGGCTTCTCCTACGCATCCTGAAATAGGGCAGGCATAAGCATCACCCTGCAGGGGACAAAAATCCGGAAGCTCGCTTAAGTCATGGACCAATTCGTAGCACCTTTTCCCTTCTACTTCTTCACGAGAGATGCCAAAAAATTGACAGAAGGCTTGATTTACCTTAAGTATGATATGGTCTTTACTTAAAAGAAAGGCGGGAAGCTCTGAGCTTTCTAAGATTTTATCTATATCAAGATGACAGATCATTTATATTCTTTGCATTCCTTAATACCGAGCTTTCTGTAGAGAACCATCACAGGGCACCAATTCGTAAAGGCAGATTGTATTTGGTTGACAGCCATAAAGATCAGAAAGGCTTTCCAAAACCAATGCACATCTTGAGCGGGTATTATGCCAACTAAAGTTACCACAAGGAGCACTGCCCCTGCGGTAAGCCTAAGAGCCCTATCCATGGTCATAGCCATCTATTATCTTCCCTCCTTTATTATAACAATTTTAAATAAGAATTTTAAACTTTATCCAAAGAATTAGCAAGTAGGGATAAATTTTTTATTAATTCTGAGGTTGTTTCAATAAAGGTCTCTAACCGTGTCTTGACGAGCGGTAGAGAGTCCTTCCTCTATTTCCAAGGGACGATAAAAAGAGGAGACCCCTCGGGCAGAGCCCTCGGGGCGATATGGACGGGGTTCGGGATGCGACATTCCTAATTTTTCTTGTTATCTCTTGACAAACTATGAACAAAAAATACAATTTTTCAAATGAAAATACTACATTAAGGGAGGGCTAAAGCAATGTTAACGGTTTTTCAGCTCCTTTTTTTTATTATATTTTTGCTCCCAAAGAATGCCTTGGCTATGCACATTGCTGAAGGGGTTATTCCCTTTAGCCAAGCCTTATTTTGGTTCATTGCCTTGGTTATAGTTCTAATTCCCTCTTTCTTAAAACTAAGTAGAACGCTCAAAGAGCATCCTGAGAAGAAGGCGGTGTTTGCCTTTGCTACCGCCCTTGTTTTTCTTCTTTCCATGCTTC
>JBMSAU010000006.1:0-2676 GCA_049414625.1 Thermodesulfobacteriaceae bacterium | reverse complement strand
AGACTATTTTAAAAAGGCTAGGCAAGCTTTAGAAGATAAACAAGATACAGAAAGCAAGCAAAAGCTGTCAAAAATCTATTTTGCCCTAGCGACTTTATATGAAAAGCATGCTCCTAAAGTGCAATTGATAAGCGACAAGGATTATTATGATGTAGCAAGGAAATATTATGAAAAAGCATTGGCTTTAGCAGAAGAGACGAATGAGAAGAATGTAAAAGCATTTGCATTAACACGACTTGGAGAATATTATGCTGAAAGAGCTGACTTAGAAAAAGCTGAAATGTATTTGCATCAAGCAGTAAAGGCTTGGGAGGAAGTAAAGAGAACAGTGGAGTTTGATAAAAATTGGTTGAATTCTGAAAGAATGGGACTTTATCGTAGCTTGGGGGTCTTAGCATACAGGAAAAAGAATTACGCCGAGGCTGAAGAGCATTTCAAAAAGGTATTAGATATAGTCCGTAGATATTACACTGATGAATTGCCTGAGTATTGGAATTGGTATGCAGTTTGGCTTTATCGGATGGGGAAATACGATGAAGCAGAGGACTATCTAAAAAAGGCAATACGGAAAGTAGAGTGGGAGCTTAAAAAATTGCAGGAAAGGAGATTCCAAGTGCGGAGGTATGAATTTATAAAGAGGTTAGAGAACTTGGCACTCTGGTATGAAAACCTTGCCGAGGTTTATATCAAAAAGAACGACATAGCTCAAGCAAAAAAGAGCTTGATAGAAGCAAATAGGAAGTATAGTCAATTGGAAAGAGAATTGCAAGAAAGTGAAAGAGAAAGCATTTTGAGGTTTGGCATGCTGGGTGTGGGTTCAACAGCAGAAAAAAGGTTATCAATAAAAAGAAAAATAGAAGCAAATGAGAATAAATTAAGACAGCTTATCGAAATGACCAAGTAAGACAACAAACAAGACAAATAGAAAAGGGGGCAGGCTCAGAAACTACAGCCTTTGAGTATGTGCTGGTTAAAAATCAATAAACAAGGAGGGACCCTATGAAGAAAAAGGCGTTGTTAGCTATTATGACAGCTGTCAGTTTACTCCCAACAACTATACAAGCCACAGCAGGACAAGCCACGGTAGGGAACAATACGGTGGTGGAGACGGCGGGGAATAATACAATACCCGGCGTTAATTATTTGATTTTGCAGAATTTCGTTGAAACACGTTGTCAACAGTTTCGAGCATGGAAACCTGTTTTTGAACTAGATGAAAGGCATTTCCACCAGGAAGTGTGGGGAGCAGGGGCAAAAAGTTGTAAAGGAGAAATTTGTTGGAGCTGGAACCGAGGACAAGGGTTTTTTGATTGGAAGTTTTATTCTTCGAACTTACCTTTGCAGATTACAAATGTTGAAAAGATTTTAAAGAGTATAACACAAACAGTAAAAAATAGTCGTTCCTTAAAGAAAGATGCATCCGAGGTTGTTAATACAGTGCAAGAATTTTTACAAGCTTCTACAGGAGGGGGCAAAGGGCGAGATATTGTGAAGGAAAAGTCAATTTCAGATTCTAAGGATCAAGAAAGGAGCGTGCAGACAAATATTACAATATTGTTCCATCGCTTTTTAGCCATGGGGTTGCAAAATGTTTTCCCCGCTCAATACAATTTCTGTCTTTCCTCAGCTGTGGATTTATTTTACAAAGCCTTTTATACAAATAGGGTAAATGATTTAGTTGAGGCATTTATCTTTTTTCAAACGGTGAGCCCCGAGGATGTAAAATTTACAGATGGGAAGGACTTCCTGAATAGAGCTAAGTTTCTTTATCTTATTACACGAGGGGACGTAGATACCAAAGAGAAACAGCAGTTTGCTTGGGCAAGTGCATTGCTCTTTGCCAAGCTGCTTGAGTGGGAGGAGTTTCAGGAAGTAAGGAAGCTTGTAGATGATTATATTGACAAAATATACAAAGAGTATCAGCTGTTGAAAACGCACACTACAAAAGAACTTCTCAAAATTGACAAGGAGCTTGCGCTGTTAAAATATGCGGTTGATAATATTTTGCAGAAGGAGAATAAGACACAAGAAGCTGAGGATTGGTATGGATCTATAGCAATGTTTAAATATTCTGACACGAAGACGAGGCAAAGTGCTGAACAACTTTTCTCGGAGCTGCAAAAACAGCTTGATGAAGCTTTGAAGAATAATGACCCAATTCTTGAAGCGAAACTTATCAAGGAAGAAAACATTGGACTTGTTAAGATTTTTAAAGAAAAATCAGTATTAGGAGCCGTAGCCGGCGGAGCTGTTATAGGGGTTGCTGGTGTTACTGGCGCTTTGTATTTCAGGAAGAAAAAACAGAAAAAACGTGAAAACGCATAATTTTATATAGACCCTACCTGGGGACTTTCCTCTTTCTCTCCTAGCCGCCCCCTTTTACCCCCAGGTAGGGGTCCCATGAAAAAGAAAATCCCCTACCATTTTAGTCAAAAAATTTCCTCAAAAAACGCTTAAAAACCGCTTAAAACATGCTAAAACTTGCTAAAATTCAACGCCAATAAGAAAAATCCCCTACCCTTCAGCTTGACTTTTTCAAAAAAACAAATCTAAAATCAAAGCGAAAATGACCAAACAAGTTCTGTCGTGGCAGTTAGACCCTATAAGCCTCCTGATAAATGGTGGATTGATATCACACTTGGTAGGAAATTTAGGCACAGAGAAGTCTTCGAAGGA
>JBMSAU010000005.1:0-6344 GCA_049414625.1 Thermodesulfobacteriaceae bacterium | reverse complement strand
GTGTTTAAATTCCTCTTTGGTGGATTGAAACCATAACACCTCTCCAGAAACTCATTCTTCAATGAGAGTTTAAATTCCTCTTTGGTGGATTGAAACCGCATTTGATTATAAGAAATATCAAGCATTTTCCAAGTAGACCTATCAGAATTTTGCGTCAAAGCTCAACCTTTTAAAAAAGTTCAAAAACCCTCTTTGTAAAGTTATCCGCCAATATTCACTTTTCAAAGATCTATAAAATATTAGTTGTTAGGTCTTCGACATCGGTTAAAATATGCCTTTCAAAATTAATTTCCTCAATTCACTTATAATCTTGCCGAGTAATAAGATACCTCAATCCCTTTTATGGTTAACTCTTCGTCAATCAATTATATTTTCCTTGTCTACTGTAGAGGTTTTAGAAACTACATATATTCCAGAAAAATATTTCTCTAATTTCTCTCTTATAGTCTCATCCTTAATTTTATCTTTAACTTTATTCCATAAAGGTTTAGGCTCATAACCTTTGAACTTCCACATATTTACATTTATCACATATTCTGCAACTATTTCTTTCTTAAACCAAAGCCAAGTTATGTTAGCTGCTTCTTCTATTTTCTTGATTATTTCATCAATTTTGTCTTCCTCTAATACCGAAATTGTATAGATTTCTCTAAATAATTTGTGTGCCTCATCTTTATTTTCAGAAACATAACCTGAATTAAGAATTCTCAATGTTTCGTAAAATTTTTGTAGATATTTTGAATTTTTTTCAGTTCCAACTTTTTCATAAAATTCAACAACCAAACTTTGCTTTTCCCTTTCTTTAATTTCTTTTTTATCTTTTAAAATTTTTTTTAAAATTTCATAGGCTTTTTGAATTAATTCTGCTTCGTAAACCTTGCCCACACCTGATTCTTTAATTTTATTTTTTTCCTTTTGATAATTAATTATAATATTCGGCTCATCTTTTTCATAAAAATCTTCATATTTAAATTCTTTATCATTTCCTTTTATTTTTCCACTTATCAAATTAACCCTTCTCATTACTCTTCCCATTCTTTGAACTAAGGAATCAATTGGAGCAATTTCTGTAAATAAATAGTCAGCATCAATATCAAGAGATGCTTCGACAACTTGCGTGGCAACAAGTATTTTTGGCTCCTTTTCATCTTCTGGCTTAGGATTACTAAACTCTTTCTCTAATTCTTTTTCTCTTCGCTTCCTTTCATTTAAAGTCATTTCAGAATGCAGTAATTCTAAAAATCCGCTATACTCTCCTTTATTTTTTTTATTCTTAATCTTTTCATAAACACTTATTGCTTTTTTTACAGTGTTTAAAACAATAAGAACTCTTTTTCCTTTCTTTGCTAATTTAATTATTTCATCGATATCTTCTTCTATATCCTTTTTTCTTAACTCAATTTTGTGCCTTGTTATGTCTTCTATTTTGCATATTTTCTTTTGTTCCTCACACTCTCTTATTTCACCTTCGTATAGATTAACTTCCGTAAATTGTATCCCCTTATTTTTTAACTCTTCTCTAACAAAATTTGGTAATGTTGCGGTCATAAGTAGAAATTTCCCCCCAAGAGAAACAATGTCTTCTATCATTTTAACAATGATTGCACAAGCTCTTGGGTCGTATGCTTGAACCTCATCAATTATCAGTTTTGAATATCCCAAAGTAGCGTAAATTTTTTCATAACCAGGATATTTTAAAGCAGAAGGGAAAATTTGGTCTCCTGTTGATATATTTACGGGTAAGGAAAAATGTTTTGAAATTTCAATAATTTTGGGCGTTTCTCCATCCCAGTTTGTATTTCTTAAAGTTTCCCATTTATCAACAATATATAAATCAGCATCTGAATGCAAAAGCCCTACATTTCCATTAATAAACGGGTCATCATCAATATGAATGTTTTCGTTAAAATAACTACAAGCCCTTTCAAATATCTGATTGGTAGCAACCCTTAATGGTAATGTATAGAAGAATTTTTCACCTTCTGCCCATAAGAAAGCTAATTCTGTTTTCCCAAGACCAGTTGGTGCAATTAAGATAATATTTTTGTTTTTAAAATCATCTATAGCGTTCATTACCTCTTTTTGCCAGAAGCTATCTTTAAACTTTTCACTAAATTTAACTTCTAAGTCTAATTTAGGATATTCCTTTTCTATCTCAAAAATTTCTGTTTCTTTCTCACAAAATGAAGAAAAGTGATCAATCCTCATAAGAAAACCAGAAAGAAATATCCACAGATTTAAATCAATTTTTAATGCTCTTTCCATTCTTAGTCTTTCTGGAAGAAAATAAAGAGTGTAGGGAGGGATAATACCTGCACTAATTAGATTTCCACCTTTTTCAATATGTTCAGCAAGGTCTTTATCAAAAGCTATTAAATCTTTGGCATCAAAACCTTCTATCGAAAAGCCATCGAAATGTTCTTTTAAGATTTCTTCTAATTTTCTTCCATTGCTATCCTCAAGTAATTTTTTACAAGTTTCTATTAAATCTTCATTTAAACCTAACAAATACTCCTTTTCATCTTCCCTCCAATGATGAAAGGCTACAGCTGAAAGTAATATGGAATATAAAGCTTCATCAGAGTTACAAATTTCTTTTACTTTTTCTTTGTTAATGAAAAACAAAGAAAGAATATTGTGTCTTATTTTTGTTGATAATAACTTTTTATACTCATTATAGTACTTCTTATTTCCTAAAATTTCTTGAAAACTTGGTGATACCTTCCCAAGGTCATGATAAAAGCAAGCAAACTTTAGAAAACGATAGAAATCATCCTCGTAAATAGAGCCTAATTTGTCAGAGAGTTTACTGTTTAATTTATTGTATAACTTTTCAAGATTGTCTAATAGATCCTTTGTATGTTTCTTTAAAGTTATTATCTTTCCATCTTTAGGTCTTTTTGCCCATAATTCTATCATTTTACTCCTCTGGATAGATCATTTTGGCAAAAAACAAGGGGAGATTTTCGTTTTCATCAAAAATAAATTCGAAAGGTTTCCCAAAGGAAAGCGGAAAGGAACCGCCTTCAAAAAGTTTAACAGGGATTTGCTCAAAGACTCTAAAACCTTCTACAATTTTATAAAAGGATGTTATTAGATGATAACTACCTTGGATTTTATTAAAGAATTCGCTATAATTTTCAGGATAAAATGTAGGGTTCATGTATCTTTCACCTCTACTTGGGTCGACAAGCCAAGTGAAATGGTATTTTTTAAGACTTCCGAATAATGGTTTCTTTTCCTCTCTAATGTTTATAGTTTTTACCTCTTCAAACACAACTAAGTCTTCTGCCCTTCCTAAGTGAATAGGATAAATCCTGTTTGTAGGGTTTTCAAAAGCGTTTTTTAATATTTCAATGAAATTTTCGTCCTCATGTCTTATGTAAATCACTAATTTGACATTTTCTAAAACATCTACTCTTGTTGGTATTTGTCCTCCAGGATGTTCAGGAAATGAGTCAATAAATCTGTTTTCTGAATAACCAAATCTACTTACATGAGAATCTTTTTCTAAATTTCTAAACCACACATATTCCCTGTTTAAATATTCGTACTTACCATAGATGGCAAGTGATAAGCCTTCTTTTAGCTTTTCAAAATTCTCGTCCTGTTGGTCTTTTATTCCTAATAGATTACAAATAAAACCGATAACCGTTGAATAGGGTGGAATAGGATAGGTGTGTCTTCTTGCGAAGGTAAAGGGTATCCTATAATGTGCGGTGGGTTGATAGATTTTTAATTTAAGAACTTTCATCTCTTCTTCTTTAATTTCATAAAAGTTTCCCTTAAGTTTTTATTTAGAATTTTTTCAAATTCTTTTAACCATTTCAAAATATATTTTTCGTCAATTTTTTGTTTTTAATTAAAATGGTCTTTAGGTCTTCCAAATCCCTTTCTCTTCCGCTTATAATTTTGTAAATAATAAGGTCTTCTACAGAAACATAGTTCACATAAGTATCCCCAAACTGCCTGCCCCCCAATAATCATATAAACAATTTTATTCTTCTCAAATTCTTTTGCAATTTTTTCTATTAGTTTTTTTAATTCCATTTATTGCCCTTGCGTATCTTATATCATTTTCTATATCTTTTTTCCAGTCCTTTTGGGAAAATCTATTTATATCTTTAGCAAATTTTATCATTTCTTCAAAAATACGAAAATTTTTCTCTATATTAATTTTTTCTTTTTTAATCAATTCCTTTTCAAACCTTTCAAGCAATTTTTTATTTTTAATCATAACCCTCTACTTTTAATTACACTTCTTAATTTTTTATTCCACAATGTTTAAGAGAAAGTCATTCCAGTCTTTTGTTATTTTATTCTCATTAATTTCTTCCTCTTCATAATTTATCTTTATTCCATCTGCCCAAATAAAAACCTTTCCACAAAGCCAGCTGTTATTAAGGCAATTTGAAATACTTTTAACTTTATAAAGCTTACCTTTTTCAATTTCTTCTAAATTAATATATGGATGGAATATAGGACAAGGAACTTTAACAGGTGCAGCTATCATAAATAAAGGAACTATCGTGTTTGCTTCGCCTGAAGATTGAGCGTATAAACCGTCTTTTATAGCAGTTAAAAGTTCTTCTATTCTCTTTTTCTTTTCTTCTGGAGGGAGTATGAACTCAAACTTTATTTTCTTTTCATCATCAATAATAACTAGTTTTCCTTCACTCTTTAGGTCAGAAATATTTTTTGAAAAAGTATGTTCAAATATAATTTTTTCTTCTCGACCCTCTGATGATCTTTCCTTTATTTCAATTTTATTGTCATATTCAACAAGTTCTCTTATATAGACTCTTCTATTCTTTTCAACTTTTTTAGAAAATACCCACTCATCCCTTCCCAATCTCTCAACATCAATTGTGAAACTCAATTTGTAAAGAGATAGATGTTCTTCTTTATTGAAAGGGTTAGGGGAAGCATCTTCTCCCTGCTTTATGGCTCTATTTACTAAATCGTGATTACAATAGAAAGCCATGTCTCCATTCCATTCAGTTAAAGAGATTGCTTTTGTTATTCCAACAGGTGCTTTTCTTGTGATTGACATTCCTTCTCTAATCGTATACATATATCCAAAGGCATCAAGCTCAGGAGAAGTTAAAATATCATCTTTTGTGATATCAAATTGAACAACATCTCCTTGTGATGTAACCTGTGCTTCTTTCCATCCAAAAGCTTTGTTTAAGGTTGAAAAGAGATAGTGTCTTATTGCTGTTTTCCCTATAAAACTAACCGTTTTCCCTTCTATTTGAAGCTTTTTTATAGAGAGAATGTTCCCTCCTATTTTTTCATCCCTGTTTAAAGCTGACCCTTCAAAAATGATGGTTAAGGTTATGTTTTTCATGCTTCACCTCCTTCAGTTTCTCCTTGTGTTTTCTGTGACTTTATAGCTTCCTTATCTTCTTTTCCTAAAATTGGGGCTAAAAAAGAGAAAATTAGGGTTTTAAAGTACTTTTCGTTTTCTGGTTTAAAAGCCTCTACAAGTTCAGTTGGAAACTCTTGTTTATTAGCGTGGAAGCATCTTAAAAGCATGTAATAGACATTATCTTTGTTCCCAAGGCGAGTTTGTTCAAGAAGTCTAAAACCTAAGTCATTTATGGCGTCTACGAGGTTTTTAAAATTGTCATTATCGCTAATATTCTGCCCTCTTTTCTGTAATTCCCTTATTAAATCGTCAATTTTACTTCCCATAATTACCTCCCTATTTTTTCTAAAATTTTACCGTAGAGCTTAGGTAAAATTTGTGAAACTCTTCTGAGATATTTTAGATCATCATAGTTAGTAAAATACTTAGTTATAGGATCATTTTTAAGTTCTTTTTCATTCTTTTTTAACTTCAAAATTGCTCTCAACACAAAGTAGTTTGCTTTTTCAAGCTCTGAAAATTTTCCTGCTAATATTAAATCAAATATTTTTTCTTCATTTATTTCTTCGATCAAACTGGCTATTTCATAATCAAGTAAAATTTTAGTAATATCCGGCGGAAGGTCAAAGTAATCAATAATATCTCCTTTTTTCACAATCACTTCAATATTCATCATTGTCCAAGCACCAAGTAATGTCCTTCTTTTTATTGCCCATTGCAAAAGTGAAGAACCAAGAATTTTTCTTATTTCATATTCTTTGGATTTTGTTAAAATATTTTCAGCAAAGCTATTTAAATCTATTATTAGTGTAAGAGATGGTGCGTTTATAAAAATTTCAATTTTTTCGTTCTTATTACCTCCTTCAAGATTTATGAAAGGTATATGATGGCACATAAGAATAAACTCACATTTAGAACAAATAATCTCTCGTGGATTTAACATCCAATAAGAATTTGGGAAAGTTCTTGCAGA
>JBMSAU010000004.1:0-2334 GCA_049414625.1 Thermodesulfobacteriaceae bacterium | reverse complement strand
TCCCTTTTTAAGTAGGGCAGGTTTCGACTTTATTTGAGCAATGCTTTTAGTTTAAACATGATCTGTCGCAATCCCTTTTTAAGTAGGGCAGGTTTCGACCCTAAAAGCTCGCAAGCCTTGTAAATTCTGTATTGTGCTTTTATTCACAAGAGAATTTTTCAAAAATTACCCCTTCAGAGGGCTTGCTATTTCAGCCCTCCAGAGCAAGGGAAAGTAACTAAAAATGACTTAATTTGAGGACTAAAATTTAGCCGTTTTTGCCAATTTCCGCTGAAAATGAGTTGCAATTTACTGGTGAATTTCTCTACACTCCAAAGCCTTTCTAAATCAGCCTTCCAAGGGACACCAAAATTGTTTAATTATAGATATATATATCTACACGACCCCTTAACGCGAACGCACTATCCCCGTATTTAATTTTGACTTTTCTAAAACCTGCCCTGCCCTACTACCCTATTCAATTGTCAAAGAGCAAAGGGGGTTAAAACACCTCTATCTACTCATCGTTATTATACACGATTTGTAAAAAAGTCAAGAGGGGAAAGGGGGCAACATACAGAACGCCTCGGGGTGAGGCTTAAAAGGGAGATGCCTCGCTATCGTTTAAAAGGAGAAAGCTATGCGAAAAGTCTAACTAATGTAAACAATATAATATTAATATTAAAAAAGCAACCGCTTGCCTCTACATGTTTATTATAATTCTTTCAAAATAAAAGAAGATAAAGGATGGCGACCTGCTCGTTTAGAACGGTCGTCTGGATAGCCAAGGGTGATGACAGCGCAAAGCTCGTAGGCTTTTGGGTCTAAACCAAGGGTCTCTTTCACCTCATCCTCACGATTTAAGATTTCTCCAAGCCAGCATGAACCAAGCCCACAGGCTGAGGCAGAAAGTAAGATATTTTGGATTAATGCACCCGCAGACTGATGGTCCTTTATCTGATGATACATCTTTGCCCTATCCAAAAGGACAACTATTAAGACCTTAGCAGATTTTACGATCCCAGAATATTTGGTTAGCTTTGAGAGCTTTTCTTTGACCTCTTCAGACCAGACGATGACAAAACGCCAAGGCTGATTGTTTAGCCCGGATGGTGCCCAAATAGCTGTATCTAAAATCTTTAAGATCAATTCCCGAGGTGGGACCTCGTCGGTGTATCTTCTTATGCTCCTTCTTTCTCGTATTGCTTTGAGGATGAGCTCGCAAGCTTCACTCTTCATTCAAAGCCTCAAGCCAGAACTTAGGCAGGGCAAAGCTTGCAGTATGGATGTCGTGAGTATAATACCTCACATCAGCAGGTGGGACCCCCTTAGGTATACGGGGATTCTTAAAGGGACATCTCATTATGTAGGCGTTATCGCTTCCAAAGGAAGGAACGTTTGCTCGGAAGACATAAACTTGGTCTTTTCCGTAGACCTCTGTAAATATCTTGTAGGCACCAAGCAGGATGTCTTTCATCGTAAAGGGGGTTCCGCACTGCTGGACGATTATCCCTTCAGGACAGATTTTTTTCAACATTTCATGAAACTCCTTACCATAGAGGGCATGAGAAAGCTCCTGAATCTCGTCAGGTCCACCAATGTCTGGGTCGGTGGAATCGATGATCACAAACTCAAAGGTCTTCCCTTCAGACAGATACTCCTTTACTACTTGGTAGGCATCAGCGGTTATAAGCTTTAGTCTTTTATCCTTCGGGTCGAGGGGTAATAGTTCTGGGAAGTATTCTTCTACAAGCTTTGGAATTAAAGGGTCTATGTCCACGATGACTACTTCTTCTACTTGAGGATACTTAAGGAGTTCCCTCGCACAGCCATAATCTCCTCCTCCGCAGATAAGAGCCCTTTTGATAAAGCCCTCTGGAGCCGACTGAAAAGGTATGTGGACTAAAGCCTCGTGATATACAAACTCATCGCGGGAGGTAAACTGAAGGTTGTTGTTGATGAAGAGCATCCTACCCCAGAAGTTATTCTCAAGGATGTAGATGTTTTGCAAACCTGAATGACCGTAGATAATCTTTCCGATGTAGCTAAAAAGATAGTCTTGATTTACAAATTCTCCAAACAAAACCTTTACGCCCTTTCCTTCAGCAACAAGAGCTGAGGACATAATTTCTTTAGACATAGGAGAGCCCCTCATGAGAAGTTAAATGGAATTTTATTAGTTGGTTAAAATTTTAACCCTATCCCCCCTTTTGTCAACCAGAGAGAGGGGCTGTTCAAAAAATACGAACCCATTGATACAAAAAGGTTTTTTCTCTAAAATCTAACCCTGATGTTTGTTAGCCTTCAGTTCAAGCTTGAACTGAAAAAGGAAGACAAAGAAAAACTCATAAGACT
>JBMSAU010000003.1:0-40127 GCA_049414625.1 Thermodesulfobacteriaceae bacterium | reverse complement strand
GTGCAGGTTGCCTATGCTATTGGGATACCAGAACCCTTAGCCATAAATGTCAACACCTACGGAACTGAAACCATCCCTGTTGAGAAGATTTTGGACATCATCAATAAACTGTTCAACTTTAGGCCAAAGCACATGATCGAATACTTAGACCTAAGAAGACCTATCTATCGAAAAACAGCCTGCTACGGTCACTTTGGAAGGAACGAGCCTGAGTTTACCTGGGAAAAGCTTGATATGGTAGAGAAGATAAAAGAGCTTGCTGGGTTTGATAAATAGAGGTGGTTAAAATGGAGTTTCATGTTAAAGACCTTTCTTTGGCTGATAAAGGGCTAAGGCTTATTGAATGGGCTGAGATGGACATGCCAGTTTTACGGCAGATTAGGGAGAGGTTCGCTGTTGAAAAGCCTTTGAAAGGTGTGAGGATTGGAGCGTGTCTTCATGTTACGACGGAAACTGCAAACCTTGTTAGAACTCTTAAGGAAGGAGGGGCAGAGGTTTATCTTTGCGCATCAAACCCACTTTCAACCAAGGATGAGGTAGCAGCTGCCTTGGTTAAGCATTTTGAAGTGCCAGTCTTTGCCATAAGGGGTGAAGATAGGGACACTTATTATAAGCATATTAAAGCGGTTCTTGATGCAAAGCCTCACATAACCATAGACGATGGAGCAGACCTTGTTTCAACCCTTCATAAAGAAAGACCAGAGCAGGCAGCCGAAATCATCGGAGGGACAGAGGAAACTACAACGGGAGTTATAAGGCTTAGGGCTTTAGCTGCCGAGGGAAAGCTTCTTTATCCTATCATAGCGGTAAACGATGCTTTAACGAAGCATCTCTTTGATAATCGGTATGGCACTGGGCAATCAACCATCGACGGAATACTTAGGGCGACAAATAGGCTTCTTGCTGGCTCATACTTTGTGGTCTGCGGATACGGCTGGTGCGGAAAGGGGTTAGCCATGAGGGCAAGAGGTATGGGGGCAAGGGTAATTGTTACTGAGGTTGACCCTCTTAAAGCCCTTGAGGCAGTGATGGATGGTTATTTAGTTATGCCGATGGATGAGGCTGCAAAGCTTGGCGATTTTTTTGTCACTGTAACTGGAAATAAATCAGTCATTAGGCGCGAACATTTTCTTAAGATGAAAGACGGCGCTATCGTTGCTAACTCTGGGCATTTTGATGTAGAGGTAGATATCCCAGCATTAAGAGAGTTGGCAAAAAGCGTAAGAATCATTAGGCCTGAGGTTGAGGAGTATACCTTACAGGACGGTAGAAGGATCTACCTTCTTGCGCAGGGTAGGCTCGTCAACCTTGCCTGTGCCGAGGGGCATCCCTCCGCAGTCATGGACATGAGCTTTGCCAACCAAGCCCTCTGTGTTGAATACCTGATAAAGAATAAAGGTAAACTTGAAAGGAAAGTGTATCCAGTTCCTCCCGAGATAGATAGAATGGTTGCAAAACTTAAACTATCATCTATGGGTATAAAGATCGATGAGCTAACGCCGGAGCAGGAAAGATACCTTTCTTCATGGGAAGAGGGAACTTAAGAAGATAGCCGTGCCAAAGGTCACCTTTGAGCCCTATCAAGCTACCGCTGATGCTTATCCCTACGAGACCATCCTTGAGCTTGCCATGCGGCTTGGGATTCACATCAATGCAAGCTGCGGTGGTTTAGGTGCCTGCGGGAAATGTAAGGTTATCATTGAGAAGGGAGAGGTTCAGGGTGAAAAGGTTGATGGCATGTATTATAAGGCTTGCACAACTATCCCTTTGACTGATGTTGTAATTCGCATTCCGGTTGAGAGTAAATACGACCGTAAAGCCCTTTTAAGGAAGGATAGGGTCCTTGCTAAAGCCATAGAAAGGAAAGAAAACTTTCCTTTATCTTCTCCTCTCAACTGGGCGTCTCTTTCTCTAAAACCACCATCCCTTGAAGACAACATGTCAGACCTATCTCGCGTCCTTCTTGCTTTAAGGCCTTATGGAGGTGATAATTTTAAGGTTGAGATTGAATTCTTAAGGAAGCTCCCCCATGTTCTTAGAGCTCAAGCTTTTCGTGCTACCTTTTTTTGGTATGAAGACCCTTTTACAGGAAACAAACTTCTTTTTGATTTAGATAAACCTGAAATTAGTCCCCTTGGTGTAGCCATAGACCTTGGGACAACAACTTTGCAGCTTGAGCTTGTAGACCTTTCAACCGGAGAGGTTTTAGCTCAAACCTCTGATTATAACCCTCAGATAAGTTTTGGCGAAGATGTGATAAGCCGAATTGAGTTTTGCAAGAAAAAGAATGGGCTAAAGCTTCTTTCTGAACGGGTGAAGGAAAAGATCCATGTGCTTACTGAAGAGCTTTTAATGCAGGCAGGGAGGTCTTTATCAGAGGTTAAGCTTTTTTCCCTTGCTGGAAACACGGTCATGACCCATCTATTTTTAGAGCTTGAGCCTCGATATTTAAGGGAACATCCCTATGTGCCCGTAGCTCAATACTATCCACCGCTTTTAGCCAAAGAAATTGGCTTTAGCCCCTATTCAGCGGTCCTTCAATTTTCACCTTCAGTGGCAAGCTATGTTGGAGGAGACATCACCGCTGGAGTCTTAGCGAGTCTTTTCGCCACTGAGGAAGACTTAACCCTTTTTATTGACCTTGGGACTAATGGAGAGATTGTCGTCGGGAACAAGGACTTTTTGATGTGTGCTGCCTGCTCAGCAGGTCCTGCCTTTGAAGGTGGAGGAATAAAGCATGGAATGCGGGCAACATCAGGGGCTATAGAGAGGGTCCACATTGACCCTGAAACCTTTGAGCCGATGATCCTAACCATTGGTAAGCAAAGACCAAAGGGAATCTGCGGTTCAGGGATAATCTCTCTTTTAGCTCAGCTTTTCAAGGTAGGTTTGATCGACCAGTCTGGAAAATTCCGTAGAGACATTGACCATCCTCGACTAAGGAAGGGAAAGGAAGGCTACGAGTATGTGCTTGTGTTTAAAGAAGAATCAGCTCTTGAACATGATATAGTCTTTACTGAAGCAGATATTGATAATCTCATGCGGGCAAAGGGAGCGATGTTTGCCGGCTATCAGATCTTGCTTGAATCGGTTGGGCTAAGCATATTTGACCTGAAAAGAGTGTTTTTAGCTGGGACCTTTGGTAGCTACATCGACCTTGAGGATGCGGTAACCATCGGTCTTTTACCAGACCTTCCTCGGGATAGGTTTTTTTTCCTTGGTAATACAAGCCTTCAAGGGGCAAAGAAAGCTCTGCTTTCTAAAGAAAAGCTACTTGAGTTGAATAGGATTGCTCAGATGATGACCCATGTTGAGCTCTCCTGGCATCCACAGTATATGGATTACTATATGGCGGCACTCTTTTTACCCCATACCAACGAAGAGCTATTTCCTTCGGTTAAAAAGTGATGATCCACAAAGAAGGCTATCCCTATGTTATTGCTCCAGCCCTGCTTGGTGGGCTGTTCTTCGGAGCCGGTAAGAAGCGTTTAGGACTCGTCTGTCTTTCCTTATCAATGCTTAACGCCTTTTTCTTTCGCAATCCCGATAGGCAGGGTATCCTAAACCCAGACTATCTACTCTCTCCAGCAGACGGAAAGGTTGTGAAGGTTGATGTGGAAAAAAGACCAGAATGGTGGGATGAACCCCTTTATCGAGTGGGAATTTTTATGAGGATATGGGATGTTCATGTCAACCGCAGTCCGGTCCAAGGTCGAGTTATAAACACTTTCTATCTTAAAGGAGAAAAAAAGCCAGTTTTTTCAGATTCTGCCTTTAAAAGGAACGAAAAGCAGGTCTATCTGATCGTAAGAGACGATGGAGTGCCCGTTTGGGTCGTGCAAGTGGCAGGGCTTGTTGCAGGAAGGATTAAAAGCTTTGTTTTGCCAGGAGATGAGCTTGTAGCCGGTGACATTATAGGCTTGGTCAAGTTTAGCTCAAGGGTTGAAGTTTTCTTCCCTGCTGTCAACGCGGAAATCCTGGTTAAAGAGGGTCATAAGGTCTTTGCCGGGGAGACGCCGATCGCTCGGCTTCCTCAGAGAAGATGAAGTATCTTCTGAGCATCTTTACCCTTTTAAACCTTTTCTGTGGATACTATGCCCTCTATTCAGCCTATAAAGGTGACTTTCAGGCTGGCGCTATCGCCATCCTCTTTGCCATTTTTTTCGATATTTTAGACGGAAGGCTTGCCCGCTTGAGCACGCAAGTTACTAACTTTGGCAAAGAGCTTGATTCCTTAGCTGACATGGTGTCCTTCGGAGTATCTCCAGCCTTTCTCATCTACCAATTTTCGCTTTCAGCTTTTGGAAGACAGGGATTCCTTGTTTCTTTTCTCTATGTAGCCTGCACAGCTCTTAGGCTTGCAAGATTTAATATAAGAGCATCCTCTTTATCTCAATTTGAGGGGCTTCCTTCTCCTGCTGCAGGCGCTCTTATTGCCTCAACCGTTCTTCTTCTATTATTTCTTAGGATTGAATCAGAAGAACTGAGCTATCCTCTTCTTTTAATGGTCTGCATAGTGTCCTTTCTTATGGTTTCCCCCCTTCGATATCCAAGCCTTAAAGATTTTCGTCTGAAGGGGTTGAGAACCTCTTACTTCCTTGTCTTATTTCTTTTTCTTATTATCTTAACGGCAAGCAAGCTCTTGGTAATACTTTTTGTTTTAGTGCTAATTTACATCCTTCTTGGTCCTTTTCTTTTTGTCAAGGATTTTGGTTTAAAAATTTTAAGAAAGCGTAAAGGAGTATTAAAAAAGGACAATCTTTGACAAAAGGTTTAAACTTTGTTACACTTATTAAAAAAATTACCTAAAATTTGCAGGAGGAAAGGGTAGAAAAGATGGGTAAGCTTGTTAACATTGGCTTTGGTAATTTCGTTGTCGCAGACAGGATTATTGCCATCGTAAACCCCAATTCAGCTCCCATGAAAAGGCTAAGGGAGGAAGCAAAGGAAGCGCATCGGTTGATTGATGCTACTCAGGGGCGTAAGACCCGCTCCATTATCATCACCGATAGCAATCATGTCATTCTTACCGCCATTCAAACTGAGACGATTGCCCAAAGGTTCTTAAGCGACATAACAAAGCTTAAAGACGAGGAGAATGAGTAGCAACCTTTTGACCATAATCGTTTCCGGACCATCTGGGGTCGGAAAAAGCACCCTTCTTTCTTTTTTACCCAGAGAAGAATTTTATTTTTCAGTCTCTCATACCACCAGACCCCCAAGGCATAACGAGAAGGATGGAGAAGACTACTATTTTGTTGAGGAAAAGACCTTTCTTGAGATGATAGAACGAGGAGATTTTTTAGAATGGGTAAAAGTTCATTCCTATTATTATGGGACTTCAAAGGAAGAGATTACCAAGGCTAAGACCTTAGGCAAGCACCTCGTTTTTGATGTCGAGGTTATAGGGGCAGGGAAGCTAAAATCTTACTTTGGAGAAGGGGCAGTTACTATTTTTATCGCTCCACCTGATTTTGAAACTCTAAAAAAGAGGCTCATCTCCCGTGGGACCGAAAGTGAAGAAAAGATAAAGGAAAGGCTTGAACGGGCAAGGTTTGAGCTATCCTTTGCTGGCTTTTATGACTATGTGGTTATAAACGATGACCTTGAGATGGCAAAAGAGCGCCTTTTTTCTATCATTAAAGCTGAGCTTTGTAAACCATCTAAAGTATTTGCTAAGTTAAGGGAGTTATTTTAAATGGCAAGCACCTTTGGCGAACTTTTGCCAATCTATACAGTCATCCCTTTCTTAGGGATGTTAGCCTCAATAGCTATTTTTCCCCTCCTTAGTCCAAAGATTTGGCATCATCATTTTGGAAAGATAACTCTTATTTGGGCAACTTTTGGGGTTTTAGTTATACTTTACTACCTGCAGTTAGATGGTGTTCATATTATTTTGCATGTGCTACTTGAAGAGTATCTACCCTTTATCCTTCTTCTTTCTGCTCTTTATGTTGTTTCTTCCGGAATCTATGTGAGTAACTTCCTTTCAGGGACTCCATTATCAAACACCCTTTACTTAGCCTTTGGCACGCCTTTAGCAAGTTTGATGGGGACAACCGGTGCTTCGATGGTGCTTATTGGTCCTTTTCTTAGGGCAAACGCTTGGAGAAAGAAAAGGGATTTTATGGTAGTTTTTTATATCTTCCTTATTTCGAATATCGGGGGCTCTCTAACTCCCATTGGCGACCCACCGCTATTCCTCGGCTATCTAAAAGGTGTTCCCTTTTTTTGGACCTTAAACCTTTTTTTCCCTATGCTTTTTCTTTATTTCCCTTTACTTTTGATATACTATTTTTTGGATAGACATTTTTATTTAAAAGAAATAAAAGAAAGAAAACAGAATGTCCCTTTGCAGAAAGACCCATTTCGGATAGAGGGTTTATACAATATTTCTTTCATTTTTTTGATCATAGCAGTTCTTCTTTTTTCCGGGAAGGCCAACCTACCAAAGGTTAATTTCTTCGGCATAGAACTAAGTCTTAACTCGTTAATTAGAAATCTTTTCCTTTTAGGTATTCTTGCGATATCTCATTTTATTACTCCCTACGAGATAAAAGCTAAGAATGAGTTTTCCTGGTATCCTATCAAAGAGGTTATTATAATCTTTTTTGGGCTATTTATTACCATGATCCCAGCGGTGCAAATCCTTCTTTCCGGTGAAAAAGGGGCATTTGGTCCTATAATCCGTGAGATGGATAAACCCTATCACTATTTTTATGGGACTGGAGTGTTTTCTGCTTTCTTAGATAATGCACCAACCTATTTAACCTTCCTTTCGGCCCTTCTTGGTAAATTCTATCAAGGACTACCTGAGGGGACTGCACTTTCTCTTCTTATAGAGGAGCATTCAAAGTATTTGCTTGCCATCTCTTGTGGAGCGGTCTTCTGGGGAGCTATGACCTACATTGGTAATGCTCCAAACTTTATGGTAAGATCAATCGCTGAAGAAAGAGGAATCCCTATGCCAAGCTTCTTTGGCTATATGTTTAAATATTCCCTTCCCATTCTTTTTCCTTTGTTTGTCTTATTAACCTTAATATTCTTTAGAGGTTAAAGATGAGGGTTTAAAGATGAGTATAAAACGCATCCTTTACTGCACAAAGTTTCGCGACCTCTCTCTTCAAGCTTTAAAAGAGCTTTTCGTTTTGAAGAAGGTAGGGCTTGAAGAGATCATACTTCTTCATATCATCTCTCGTCAAGATGTTTGCTATGTATTTCACTCTGGCTATTTAAGGGAAGAAGCCAATCGATTGAGGGAAGAGGCTGAGCTAAGGTTTGAGGTCTGGGGAAAAGAGATAAGGGCTTCTGGTCTTAATTACCGAACCATAATCAAGGTGGGAGACCCTGTTTACGATATTCCTGCGATTTGCGAGGAAGAAAAGGTTGACCTTTTAGTCCTTGGGAAAAAGAAAAGGGAAACCCCTTTTGTTGGCTCAAGGACAAAAGAAATATTAAAGCAGGTAAAGGTGCCTACTCTTGTTTTTAAATACAAAATTAAAAAAGAGGATTTAGAAATAGAAAACAAGAACCTCTTTCAGAAACCGTTTGTGGCTATAGATTTTTCTCCGCCATCTCTTAGAGCTTTAGAATTTTTTTACAGGCTTAAGGATGTGTTTGAACGGGGTACGGTTGTGTATGTTATCCCATCAGCAAAGGTTGAGGGCTTAGACAAAATGAGAATGAAGGCTTTGGAAGAGGAAATGTCTCAAAAGCTTGACAATTTATTAAAAAATTATTTTGAAAACACAGAAAAAGTTGAAAAGCTTATCCTTCTTGGTAAACCGCAAGAGATGGTTTTAGATTTAGCCTCGGAGAAAGAGGCAACCCTTATAATTCTTGGTAGGTCAGAGAAAACCTTTATTGATAGGCTCTTCTTAGGAAGCGTTGCAAACTATGTGTTAGATAAAGCCAGAACACCCGTCCTCATCGTCCCCTAAAATTATTACTGATGGGAATTCTTCTTTAATAAGATTAACGAAGAGTTCAAACTCCGTTGGATGGATAAGGAGTTTAATTTCTGCCTTTTTACCATCTACCACGACAGGCAAAGCAAGATGGTCATAACCTTCGAGAAAAAACTTAAGGTAAACGATTTGAGAAGGTGGAATTTGAACCCGAAGGGTTTTACTTCGGAACATATGGGAGAAGAGGGGAAGCCTCCTCCTTTGGTTTTTTTGTTGAGAATTAGGCTGATTTTTTGACGACTCTAACTTTAGAAGCCTGTTCGCCCTTTGGACCCTGAACAACTTCAAACTCTACGGTTTGACCTTGCTTCAGGGTCTTGAAGCCGGGCATGTCGATGGCAGTGTAGTGAACAAACACATCACCGCCATCCTCCTTAGAGATGAAACCATACCCCCTTCTTCTCATCAAACCACTTCACCTTACCTCTAAACATGATACACTACCTCCTTTAAAATTTCTTGAAGGACAGGATAACCCTAAATTAATTTTTGTAAAGAGGGGGGAGGAATAAAATTCCTTTTGAAGTTTTAAAAATTAAAAACTTTAGACTTTTTCTCTTAGGACATTTTCTTTCCTTTTTGGGTTCTTGGGTGCAGAATACAGCTGTCCATTGGCTGGTGTATGTAAATACAGGGTCATCCGCAAAGCTCGGTCTTTTCTCCCTTTTAACTACTATGCCCGGAGTTATTTTTACCCTCTTTGCCGGCTCAATCATCGATAGGATGGATCGCTGGAGGCTCTTTCGTATCATTCTATTACTTTCCATTTTACCTCCCTTTTTTCTTGGAATTTTCTTTAGCCTATTTGGGTTTAATCTTTATGTTGTAGCTTTGTTAACTCTGATTGGTCAAATTTTATCATCCGTTGACATGCCTTTAAGGCAAGTTTGCATTTCAAACATCGTTCCTCCAGGGTATCTAACCCAGGCCTTATCCTTTCAATCCCTTTCCTTTCATACCTCAAGAATTTTAGGCTCATCCCTTGGAGGCTATCTTATGTCTTTTTTTTCTCCCGCGGTTAATTTTTGGTTTAATGCCCTCTCTTACTTACCCTTCATTGTCTTTCTAAGAGGAATAAGTACTGAAAATAAAAAAGCTTATATTCCTGAGAGAAGGTCCTTAAAGAAGGATTTTTCTGAGCTTTATAAGTTTTTACGGCAGGTAAAGCTTGCCTATTTTCTTATTCTGCAAGTTGCGGTCTTTTCTTTTCTGGGTGTTTCTTTTCCCATAGTTTTACCAAGATTGACTGTTGAAGCCTTTTCAGGCCAAGCTTTGGAGTATGGGTTACTATCAAGCATCCTTGGCTGCGGTGCTATGTTTGGGGCTTTAAGCCTTGGTTTTAAAGCTTCAGAGAATCAAAATGTCAGTAAAAGGGTCTGGCTTACCCAGCTTCTTTTTTCTTTATCTCTCCTTTTAATAGCCTTAATCCAACATAAAGTCTTTACCCTTTTGGGTATATTTTTGATGGGCTTTAGCTTCACCAACTTTTTTCCGATAATAAATTCAAGCTTGCAGAGATTAACTCCTGAGGGGCTTAGGGGTAGGGTAATGAGCCTTTTTACCTTTGCCTTCATTGGGACCGTCCCTATGGGTCAGCTATTCTTGGGTTTTTTGGTTGATATCTTAGGTATAAAAGTCCTTTCCTTGGCCTTAAGTTTGAGTATAATGTTTATTAGCTTACTATTTTATTTAAAAACGCAAAGATTGGAGAAGGTAGTGTTTCATTAATTGAGTAAAGACTTAAAGAGTGAAATAGGCGTGGTGGCTTTCCCAATGTTTAATAACCAAAGCTACCAGAAAGGAGGGGAAGCTACCATGAAAGAAAAAACTAAAACTTTACCAAAACAACCTATGGAAGAAATTTTAAACTTTTTTCAGCAGAAGTCATTAATCTTTTTTAAAAACCTTTCGAGGAAGCTTATGCTTGAAGAAAGAAGAATTTATTTAGACCAGTAAGAAAACTATGCAAACGTGGGAGTTGTCAATAATTTTGTGTCTGTCAATCATGATAAAATTTTAAATTAAATATTTGGTTATTAAATATTTTTAGTCTTTACAACTTGTATACCCTTTCTTCACCTTCCATCCCTTAAACTCTCTATCTGAAGATACATATTAATCTCAAGTATTTCAACTGACTGAAAATATCCTCCTAACCTCTCTCTTATCTAATTTTTTATTAAAAGTCTTAGCATCTTCTTTTCCCATATACCTCTGAACATTCTTCTTTAAATGAACATGACAAAGCTGATGGTCTGACTTGGGAAATAAGGCATTTATCGCTTTATCTATCCCAGTAAAATCATCACTAACAATCAAAGCTACTCACTTTAAACCTATCTCTATCAAATCATTAAACACTTGAACCCAATCAGTTCTATTTTCATTCCAAAAAAGGTATAAAATCCATACACATCCTTATGACCATCTAAGTCTAATTCTAAAACTACATATACACAAAGATTTTTTTACCTTTCCGCTGTGCTTAACTTCAGTATGATAGGCATCAATGAATAAGGCTAAAGCATTTTCTAGCAATTCCTTTTGTTTAAAATCAGAAAGCTTTTCTAAGGGTTGCGCTTTGATTTTGTTCAACTCTTCCTCAGAATAGGCAGTCCTAATTGTTTTAGCGAGAAAATAAATTGGGCTCAAGATGAGCCATTGATTATTAGGCTCATGATGAGGTCAATGTAGGATTGGTTAACTCTTTTGTAAGGTGCAGGTAGGATATGGGGACGGAAGATGTTAAGGAATTGCTTGAGGAAATGCTAGATGGCAAGTTTTTGAGTTGGTTCAGCGTTGGGGTAAAATTTTTCGATAACTTATTTCATGGCTTGTTCTTTGATTTTGTTAAAGGTCTCCTGGTACATTTCTTAAACCTACTTCATATTTTTGATTGGGTAAGACACAATTTTAATCTTACTCCCAAAAAGATTATTTAAAAAGATTATTATATTTGATCTTGAAAGAGTTGAATAAGTGGTTAAACTCAAGTAGGTTAAGGGGATTTAACGAGATTGAATTGGGGAGCTACCATGCTCTTACCGGGGAAATTTTTACATAATAAAAGGGATACTATGTTGGAGGAGGTTTGTGGATAGTTTAAACTCAAAAGACCTTACTTCTATTTTTCCATACATTGTCGACCTGTTGCCCACTCTCGTTTTTTTGATTGAGGACGAAGAGATAGTTTATGTGAACCGAGCTTGCGAAGAGCTTCTGGGATATACCCGTTCTGAGTTAATCGGAAAATCGATTATTCAAGATTTAGTCCCAGAAGAAGAAAGACCAAAGGCTTTTCTTCATTGCCAAAGGGTTATGTCTGGAATTAGAGAGGAGGGGGTGGTTTTTAGCTTAAAATGTAAGGATGGAAGCACAAGGAGGTTCTTCTGGAGATGTCTGCGGATCCCTGATGAACCTCAAAATAAGGTTCGTATTGTTTCTATAGCCCTTGATGCTACAGAATTTTGCTCCTTAGCTGAAAGGGTCGAAAGCTTGCATAAAACAGCTAACTTTTCTGAATTTCTAAGGGGGCTTGTCCACGACTTTAATAACATTTTAAATAACGTCTTAATGGGGCTTAATAGGCTTAAAAACGAGCTTGATGATAGAGAGAAAGCCTTAGTTACCATTAAAAACCTCGAGTATACTCTCAACAGCTGGGTAGACCTAAACAGGCTTCTGCTTGATTATTCAAAGATTTCTAAGCAGGCTTTGAAGTCTCAGATTGACCTAATTAAGTTTTTGCTTGATAATTTAGAAGTTTTTCAAGTCCTTCTTGGGGAGGGTATAAGGTTAAATTTAGACCTTGACTATCTGAAGGAAGCGGTGGTACCAGGAGATTCTGTTTTGTGGCGCTATATTTTTCTCAATCTGTTGGTTAATGCTAAGGATGCCATGGGTGAAGAAGGAGAAATTTTCATTAAGCTTAGCAAAGAATGGGACCCTCAAAGAAAGGTGCAAACCCTAAGGATAGCTGTTAGAGACAATGGTCCGGGCATTCCCCCTGATGTTTTGCCTCATATCTTTAAACCTTTCTTTACTACAAAAGAAAAAGGGAGTGGTTTAGGGCTTTATCTTGTAAAGCATCATATTACATCCTTAGGGGGAAAGACAGAAGTTGAATCTTCTCCAAAACTTGGGGCAACATTTTTTATCTATGTCCCTCTTATGACCTCTGTAGATTTTTCATACATAAAAAAGCCCCACAAAACTTCTCTTCAAGGAATGGTAGTATTTATTTTTGAGGACGAAGGGGATAGCAGACAAGGCTTAAAAGAGCTTTTAAGTGAGCTTGGGGCAAAGGTTTATGCCTTCTCTCAATTTAAGGAGTTTGTTGAAATGATGCCCGAAGAGGCGCCTCAAGTTCTGCTTGTCGATTATTATTTACCTGATGCCAAAGGGGACGAAGTTTATGGTTTTATTTCAAGGCTTTATCCCGAGGTAAAGGTTCTTTTCTTAACCGGAGACCCATACGCCTTGGTTGATATTCCATCGGAGATGATTTTACTTAAACCTTTTAAGGCTGATGAACTTGTTGCAAAGCTTTCTTCCTTAGCATGAAGGAATACATAGAGGAATTTTTGTCCTATCTGGAAAAACAGAAGGCATATTCTCTTGAAACTATAAGGGCTTATAGAGTAGACCTTGAGGAATTTTTTAGTTTTTGTGATTCAGAGGTCAACGCCTTAACCCTTCGGAGCTTTATTTTACACCTTAAAAGAAAAGGATTAAAATCAACAACCATTCTACGGAAGGTTAGCTCCCTAAAAAGTTTTGTTAAGTTTTTAGCAAAGAAGGGACTTCCTATCGACCCAAGGGTCTTAGCCATATCCTACGGTGGTGTCAAAAGAAACATTCCCAGCGTTCCCACGGAAGAGGAGCTCTCTGCTTTTCTTTCCTATAAAAATGAGGAGGATTTTCTTAGCTTGCGAGATAGGGCTTTATTTGAAATTCTTTATGCAACCGGTGTGCGAGTTTCTGAGGCTTGCGCTCTTAAGCTATCACAAATCAACTTTGACCTTAGGATGATAAGGGTTTTTGGCAAAGGGGGTAAAGAAAGGCTTATTCCCTTTGGGAGTAAGGCTTATTTTGCCTTAAAAAAGTATCTACAAGCAAGGGAGGAGCTACTAAAAAGGCTCGGTGAGAAGACAGATTTTGTATTCATAAACAGCAAAGGTAAACCTTTATCCGCAAGGGGTGTTCGGTACTTACTTCAAAAAGCCTCAAAGGTTTTGAATAAAAGGCTTCATCCTCATCTCTTAAGGCATGCCTTTGCCACCCATCTTCTCAACGCTGGCTGCGACTTAAGGAGTATTCAAGAAATGCTTGGTCATTCAAGCCTTGCCACAACCGAGCAATATATAAGCGTAAGCTACGAGCATCTACTTAAAGTCTACTTAAAAGCCCATCCTCGAGCAAAAGAAGATTCCTAATTTTATTGCTAAGTCAAACCCTCTGGAATAAAATAAGGCAAAATCTTAGGGCAAAAATTCCCATTCTGGAGGGACAGATGAGCGAAGAAAGTCACTTAATCAAGGTCCGTTTAGAAAAGTTAAACAGGCTGCGAGAGCTTGGGATAAATCCTTATCCAAACGATTTTAAACCTAAGGATCGTGCAAAGTATTTAAAAGAAAGATTTCAAGAGGTAAGCGCTGAAGAGCTTGAAAGGATGAACATAGAAGTTTCAGTTGCCGGGAGATTAATGACAAGAAGGGAGATGGGGAAGCTTATCTTTGCCCATATTCAAGACTTCACGGATAATATTCAGATAATGGTTGCTAAAAACGAGGTGTCTGCTGAGACCTTTGACTTCTTTAGAAAGCTTGTAGACCTTGGGGACATTATTGGAGTTAACGGTAGGCTTATCAAAACCAAAACCGGAGAGGTAACAGTTTTAGCTAAGGAGCTTCGTCTTCTTACCAAGTCCCTTCGTCCCCTTCCAGAGAAGTATCATGGTTTAAAAGATGTAGAGTTGAGGTATAGGAGGCGCTATCTTGACCTTATGATGAACCCTGAGGTTAGGGAGCTTTTTCGGAAACGGACAAGGATCATCCAGTTCATACGGGAATACTTCATCTCTGAAGGTTTTTTAGAGGTGGAAACACCAATGATGCATCCTATTGTTGGAGGAGCAGCAGCCAAACCTTTTATTACCTACCACAACGCCTTGGACATGAACCTGTATCTTCGTATAGCTCCAGAGCTTTATCTAAAAAGGCTCATAGTCGGAGGGTTTGAGCGAGTGTTTGAGCTTAACCGGAACTTTCGTAATGAGGGGGTTTCAAGCAAGCATAATCCTGAGTTTACTATGTTAGAATTCTACGAAGCTTACGCCACCTTTGAAGATTTGATGAAAAGGACAGAGGAGCTTTTCTATCAGCTTGCCTTGGAGATTAACGGTTCTCCAAAGGTTATTTACCAGGGGCAGGAGATAGACTTTACTCCACCTTATAGAAGGATAAACTTTCTTGATTCCCTTGTGGAGATAGGGGGTGTGCCTCCTGAAATTTTAAGGGATAGAGCAAAGCTTCTTTCTTTTGCCAAAGAAAGGGGGATAGAGCTAAACGAAAAGGACCCAAGGATAGGCAAATGGTGGACCAAGCTTTTTGAGGAGCTTGTTGAGCCAAAGCTTATTCAACCTACCTTTGTGGTAGGTTTCCCCGTTGAAGTCTCCCCTTTAGCTCGGAGAAACGACAAAAATCCTGAGATTGCGGATAGGTTTGAGTTTTATGTTGCTTCCTACGAGGTCGCAAACGCCTTCTCTGAGCTTAACGACCCATTAGACCAAAGGGCACGCTTTGAGGAACAGCTACGCCTTCGGGAAGTAGACGAAGAAATCCCACCAGAGATAGATGAGGATTTTCTCCTTGCCTTAGAGTATGGGATGCCACCTTGCGCTGGAGAAGGGATAGGAATTGATAGGGTGGTGATGATCTTTACTAACTCTTCTTCCATAAGGGAAGTCCTCCTATTCCCTCATCTTCGACGAAAAGAAAAGCTCTGAAATGTCAAAAAGATTATTACCTTGGACGCTTTGGCTTGCTTTACGCTTTGT
Source organism: Thermodesulfobacteriaceae bacterium (assembly GCA_049414625.1). Classification (GTDB taxonomy): domain Bacteria; phylum Desulfobacterota; class Thermodesulfobacteria; order Thermodesulfobacteriales; family Thermodesulfobacteriaceae; genus WYEG01. The sequence goes on along the minus strand of JBMSAU010000003.1, from coordinate 25,103 downwards.
CCTTTCTCCTAAAAGGGAAAGATGGACGGGATTTATCTCCTTTATCGCCCTTCTTGGCGTAGCTATTAGCGTTACCGCCTTAACCACGGTAAACGCAGTAATGACGGGATTTAAAAGAGTAATCTACGAAAAAGTTTTAAGCTTGAACCCCCATCTCATGATCACCTTCCTTCCAGAAAACAAAGATGAGGTATTAAGGGTAATAAAGAACGAAATTCCAGAAAAAGAAATAGTTAGTCTCCAAGAGGTTTCAATCCTTCAAGGTCTTTTGCTTAAACAGGGAAGATCCTTTGGGGTGATCGTTAAAGGGGTTGACCTTAATCAGACAGCGAAGGAAGTTGCCTTTAGACGGTTTGAATATCAAAAAACAAACCCACCAGATGTCCTCCCTATCATCGTGGGTGAACGTTTAAAACAAAAGTTAGGTCTAACCCTAGGTGAGGAATTGAGCCTTCTCACTTCAGAGGGCATTCATACGCCCTTCGGTTTTTTTCCCAAGGTCTATTCCGTTTGGGTCGCGGGTTTTTTTGAAAGCGGGGTCTACGACTACGACTTAAGCTTGGTGTTTACTCCCCATTCTCAGCTTAAAGGAAAAGTGGAATCCAAAGAGAGGGTGATAGAAGTAAAACTGCGGGACCCATTTTTGTCTTCAGAGTTAAAGAACCGTTTGATAAAAGACCTTGGGCTTAAGGCAAGGGTTGTTGATTGGCAAGAGCTAAACAGGAACCTTTTTTCAGCGCTAAAGCTTGAAAAGTTTGGGCTGTTTGTGGTCTTATCCTTAATGGTTGGAGTTTCTCTGTTTACGGTTATCTCAGCCATGGTTATGCTAGTTTCTGAAAAAAGGCTTGACATCGGTATCCTTAGAGCTCTTGGAGCTAAAAAGAAGGAAATAGAAAGATTGTTTTTCTTTTGTGGGTTTATCCTTTCTTTTTTTGGTGTGGTTCTTGGATTAGCTTTAGGGAGCATCCTTTGTTTAGTACTTTCTAAGTATCCGGTGATAAAACTTCCCGATGAGGTCTACCCCGTTGAGTATCTACCCATCAGCCTTGAGGTTTCGGACCTAATTCTCATCTCAGCCGTGACTTTAGTCTTAGGGGTTTTATCAGCCTTTTATCCAGCAAGAAAGGCAAGCGGTCTTAATCCTGCAGAAATCTTGAGGAAGGAAGGATGAGCCTTCTTACCTTAAAAGATGTGCAAAAGAGCTATAAGGTTGGGGGGGAGGTTGTTTGCGTTCTTCGTCGAGTAAACCTTGAGGTTTTTCAAGGGGAAAAGGTCGCTGTCCTTGGTCCCTCAGGTTCAGGTAAAACAACTCTTTTAAATTTAATATCTGCCCTTGATAGACCAGATGCGGGAAAGGTTTTTTATCTTGGTAAGGATGTCCACGCCCTAACCGAGGATGAGCAGGCAGAATACCGTTTGCATGAAGTAGGATTTATCTTCCAATTTTATCATCTACTACCCGAGCTAACTGTTTTAGAAAACGTTCTTCTACCAGGAATTATCGCTAAAAAAGATTTAGCGGTTTTAAAAGAAAGAGCCTTTGAGCTTTTAGCGCATCTTTCCCTTGAAGGAAAGGCTCACTACAAAGTTTATCCCCTTTCAGGTGGCGAGAGACAAAAGGTAGCCATCGCTCGAGCCCTTCTTCTTAAGCCAAAGCTTGTCCTTGCCGATGAACCAACAGGAAACTTAGACCCCCACAGCGCAGAAACTGTAATAAACCTTCTTTTTTCCCTTTGTGAACGAGAAGGCTCAACCCTCATCTTAGTGACCCATAATCACGAGTTGGCAAGAAGGTGTGAAAAAAAGTATTTACTAAGAGAGGGACATCTTGTAGAATGTTAAAAAATGGCTAAAGAGAATTTCGTTTTTCGACTTCTTATATTCATAGTAGTTTTAATCCTTTCCTATTTATCATTAGCAAGTTTAGCCTTCTCAGCTCAAAAGGTATTAGTCTATCAAGCAAAGGCCTTAGGTGATGTAGGAAGTGAGGAGTTGTTGCAAAAATATCTTTCAGAGTTAAAAGCGAAGCTAAGCGGTCAATACGAAGTAGATGTTAAGAGGCTCACGCCAAAAGAGGTTGAGTCCCTTTTAAAGAGAGGTGAAGTCTACCTTGCGGGAAGGCTTACCTTTACTTTGATTAGAGATTCTGTTAGCGCAGATTGGGTCTTTTATCGGGTTGGGAAATCGGAACCTTTTATGGTCTATGCCATAGCAACTAAGGATAGGCTTGATTTTTTAGTAGAAGAAACCATAAAAAGTTTAAAAGTATTTTTGGAAGAAAAGACCTTGGTTGAAAAGGTTGAATTTGAGGGAGCAAAGAGGGTAGGGGAGGACTTGCTTCGTCCTAAGCTTAAGCTTAAAGAAGGGGACATCTTAGACCTTGCTCTTGTTAACGAAGACCTAAAGAACCTCTACCGAACTGGCTACTTTGAAAACATTGAGGTTGAAGTCAAGAAGGGGGACCGAGGGGTAATCGTTGTGTATAAGCTAAAAGAAAGGGATACGCTCAAGGAAATTCAGTATAAAGGAATAAAGAGAGCTAAAGCTGAAGACTTAACAAAAATATCGGGGCTAAAGATAGGTGAAATCTTGACCCCAGAAAAAATTGATAAAGCTTTAGAAAACATCAAAGCGTATTACGAACAACTTGGTTTTCATGGAACGGAAATAAAGGTCAAAACCGAAAGGGTGACACCCACGCAAGTAAGGCTTGTCTTCGACATCAAGGAGGGGAAGAAAAAGTATATTTCCAAGATCGAGTTTGTCGGAGCTAAGGCTATTCCTGAAAAGGAGCTAAAGGCTCAATTATCCGTTTCTGAAAAGTCCGTATTTTCTCCGGTGAAAAAGTATGTCGGATATATCGCCTCCTTTTTAGCACAAGAACCAAGGGCTGAGCCTGGAGTTTACAACCTTGCCTATCTATACAGAGACTTGGCTAAGATTGAAAACCTATATAAGAATAGAGGCTACCTTGATGTCAAGGTTGGTGAACCCATCGTTGAAGAAAAGGAGGATGAGGTCTACATAAAAATTCCCATCGAAGAGGGTCCTCAATATCGAGTGGCAGAGATAAGGGTAATTCAGGACCTATTTCCTGCTGAAGAAATTTTAAAAAGGATAAACACCAAACCCGGTAAGGTGGTCAATCTCTCTGAGTTAAAGGTTGATGAATCCATCGTTACTCGTCTCTTTTCGGATTATGGATATGCCTATGCAAAGGTAACAACAGACATCGAGAAAGTTGGGGCAAATCAAGTAAAGGTCACCTTTAAGGTAGATAAAGGACCGGTTGTCTTTATAAACCGCATAGAGATTGAGGGGAATACCAAGACGAGGGATAAGGTGATAAGAAGGGAGATACTTTTGTCTGAAGGATGGCCTTACAGTGCAAAAAGGCTTGAGAAAAGCGAAGAGAGATTGCAAAGGCTTGGCTTCTTTGAAGAAGTAAAGATAGAAAAGGAGAAGGGGACAAAGGAAGAGGAGTTAAACCTTCGAGTTAAAGTCAAGGAAGCTTTAACCGGGACTTTTAGTGTAGGAGCTGCCTACAGCTCTTCAGAAAAGTTGGTGTTTATAACTGAGATTACCCAAAGAAACTGGCTTGGTAAAGGGCAAAGGGTGGGTATCTCTGCAAAGATTGGCACAAAATCAAGCAGATACTCCCTTAACTTCTTTGATCCCTACTTTATGGACTCCCGCTACTTTTTAGGATGGTCCCTATATAACTATGAAATTGAGTATGAAGACTTTACCAAGGATGCTAAGGGAGGAAGCGTCAGAGTTGGTTATTTCCTTACCCCAGAATTTTCAACTTACCTTGGGTATAGGTATGATGACTCAAAATTGAAGGACGTTAAGGATAACTCTTCTAGGATAATCCAAGAATCTATGAAGATTCATGTAACCAGTGCTCTAGAAGCTGGAATAAACTACGATTCTCGGAACAGGTTTTTCCTTCCAACCAAGGGGTGGGTCCATGGACTTGCCCTTTCCTATGCTGGTAGTTTTCTCGGTGGTGATAGTGAGTTTCTTAAGTTCACAGGCGAGCATCGGGTGTATTTTACTCCTTGGAAAAACTTAACCGCCCATTTAAAGTTCGGCTATGGCTACATTACTGAGGGTTCTGGAAAAAGGGTTCCGGTCTTTGAAAGGTTCTATTTGGGTGGTATCGATTCCGTGAGGGGTTATAAATACGGAGATATTTCTCCAAGAGACCCAGAGACTGGTGAAAGGATTGGCGGAACAAGGATGTTTTATTTTCAAGGCGAAGGTATCATCCCCTTGATAAAAAGCATCAACCTTCATGGAGTTCTCTTTTATGATATGGGGTCTGTATGGAGTAAAGAGTACCCCTTTAAATCCTCGGAGATTAGAAAGAGCGTAGGATTTGGAGTAAGGTGGCTTTCACCCCTTGGACCAATTCGCATAGAATGGGGCTACAACATTGATAAAAAACCAAAAGAGGAGAGGACCAATCTAAACTTTCAAATCGGCGGTGGCTTTTAAGTTGATATAATCAAAAATTGATGCTATATTATTTTTATCTACATATTCTTGGAATTTCTTTAGACACAGGAGGGATGAAGATGGCTCGTAGGTGCGAAATCTGCGGTAAAGGTCCAAGATGTGGGAACCAGGTTAGCTATTCCGGAAAAAGGTCAAGCAGGTGGTGGCATCCTAACATTCAAAGAGTTAGAGTCAAATTACCCAATGGAACGGTCAAAAGAATGAAGGTTTGCACAAGGTGTATCAAGGCTGGCAAAATTCAAAAAGCTGTAAGCTAAAAAAACTTTCTTTCTACTTTCAGCACGCCCTCAACCTTCAGAATATTAGCTATTACCCTTTCTAACTGGCTTTTATCTGTTACCTCAATGCTGATATCAAAATAAGCCTTTTTATCGGGTGTAGTTCTGACCTCAGCCTTAAGGATGTTACTTTCTGCGGAAGATATGGCTGAGGAAACTTCAGCTAAAAGCCCCTTTCTGTCAAAGGAGACTACATGAAGCCTAACGGGATAAACTTTTCCGTCTGGTGTGTCCCATTTTACTTCAATCATCCTTTCAGGTTCTAAATCCTTAAGATTTGGACAATCTGTTCTGTGGACTGAAATTCCTCTTCCTCGGGTAATATAACCTACAACCTCATCTCCAGGTATGGGGTGACAGCATTTAGCAAGATGAAATAAAAGGTCGCTTTCACCAAGAGCAGAAAGTGAGGTTGGATAACGTTCGGATGTTTTTTCTTCAGGGTAAGAAATAATTTCTTCTTTGGGTTCAGGTTTGAATAACTCAGAAACTTCTTGATAGCTCTTTAAGAATTGTTTTAGTTGTAATTTACCAGCTGCTATTTGGATAAAGAGCTCATCGATGTTTCCGAGGTTTAATTTCTTAAGAAGTTGAGGCAGGGATGGGTCTTTTAAAAATTCCTGAAAGCTAAAAGAATGTTTTTTTAACTCCTTAGCTACTATCTCTTTGCCCAGTTCCTTTAGTCTTTCCTTTTCTTCCTGTTTAAACCATTGTTTAATCCTTGCCCTTGCTCGGCTTGTCTTAACGAATTTTAACCAGTCTCGGCTCGGTTTTTGATGCGGTGAAGTTTCAATCCTCACCACATCACCAGTTTGGAGCTGATAGTCAAGCGGCACAAGCTTATCGTTTACAAATGCTCTTGCACAATGATGCCCCACCTCAGTATGTATTGCGTAAGCAAAATCAACAGGGGTTGCTCCGGCTGGTAAAACGATTACATCTCCCTTAGGGGTGAAAACATAGATTTCCTCTGGAAATAGGTCAAGCTTTAGGGATTCCAAAAACTCTCGAGGATGCTTAAGCTCCCTCTGAAGTTCGATCAGCTTATTCAACCATTCAAGCTGTTTATACTGAGAATAATCAATTCCTGTCCCTTCTTTATACAAGAAGTGAGCAGCAATTCCTTCGTTAGCCACCTTATCCATCTCTTCGGTGCGGATTTGAGTTTCGATCTTCTTGCCTTTTGGTCCGAGAACCGTGGTATGTAAGCTCTGGTAGCCGTTTGGTTTGGGAAGGCTGATGTAGTCTTTAAACCTTCCAGGAATGGGTTTCCAAAGAGCATGGATTATCCCAAGGGTTTTGTAACAATCTTCTACCGTTTCCACTATGACTCTAAAACCTATGATATCGTAGATTTGGTCTAGGTCTCCTATGGTTAAATTATACTTCTGGAGCTTCCGATAGATGCTATACAGGTGTTTAACTCTACCAAGGACCCTTCCTTTTATACCGTTTTTTTCTAAAACCTCTTGAAGAGTGGACTTGACTTCATTAACAAAATCTTCTGCTTTAGTAATTCTGTTTTCAACTTCAACTTTTAATCTTTCATACTCTTCAGGATAGAGGTGTTTAAAAGAAAGGTCTTCAAGTTCTACCTTTATCCAGTCGATTCCGAGCCTTGCCGCTAAGGGGGCATAAATTTCTAAGGTTTCCCGAGCTATAGCTTGCCTTTTATGTAAGGGCATAGAATCTAAAGTTCGCATATTATGCAACCTATCAGCGAGCTTAACCAAGATGACTCGTAGGTCTTTAGACATGGCAAGAATGAGTTTTCTTAGGTTCTCAGCCTGTTTAGAGATCTTATCAGGACTTCCTGGGATATGTTTTAGTTTGGTTACGCCTTCCACGATGTAGGCAACGCTTTCTCCGAATTCTTTTTTGATAACCTCAATAGGGACTTTACAATCTTCAACTACATCGTGTAAAAAACCAGCTGCAATCGTCGGCAAGTCTGCTTTCATCTGAGCTAAGATGTAAGCTACGTTCATAGGATGGGAAAGATAAGGCTCACCAGACCTTCTAACTTGCCCATCATGCCACTTTGCCGCAAATTCAAAAGCCTTCTCTACCAGCTTAGTGTTTACTCCAGGAAGATAACTCTGAATTTGGTCAAGGATTTTTCCAAGCGTTACTGGATTACTATCCATATCCTTTTTTACAAGGGCTTCTTTTTAATTTAATTTTTTAATATAAAATTTAATGCTTATTTTTTTTGTTTACAACGAGGGCTTAGTTCTGACAGATCCTGGATTTTGCGTTGTTTTTGCAGAAGGTTTGAAGGTCTTCAATGAGCTTTCCTTTTAATTCAAGCTCTTTGTGTTTCCAAGCCTTCCATTCTTGGCATTTCGGAGAATATTTATTGTACTTTGAGCAGTAAAGAGCGATGCTTGAGTCACCTTTTATTCGACAAAGATTTTTTACATTGTTTTTTTTGCAGAAATCTTCTATTTCTGTGAGAAGCTCTCCTTTAATTTCCAGGCGTTTTTTTATAGTGAATAGGTATTCTTGACAGAGAGTTTCATTGCCTTTTATCTCTTCGCAGAAGATTTTAAGTTTCTGTTGAAGGCTAAGCCCTTTTTGTATAGATGGTGTAGAAAAAGCAACAGAGATAAAAAAAGTGACTAAACAAAAAATCATTAGGGTCGATAGGACTATTTTCATACACATTACACATTATACATCCAAAAAGTATGCCTAATTTAGGATAAAAGGCTTTTTACTGTGTTATACAAGGCTTTTTCTGAAAGCCCATATATCTCTCGAAGCGTTTTTTGGTCCCCATGTTCGATAAATTTGTCAGGAAGAGCAATCCTCTTAAACTTTACCGAGAGCCCATTTTCTAAAAGAAGTTCGGCAACAGCCGACCCAAGTCCACCGTATAAGCTATTCTCTTCTACAGTTATAATTAAATCGACTTTTCTTGCCTGTCCTAAAATTAACTCCTCATCAAGGGGTTTTAAAAACCTTGCATTTATAACACCCACCTTGAAACCCTCTTTTTCAAGCTCTTTGCTTACTCTAAAGGCGCTCCAGACATGATTACCAATGGCTATGATTAGGGCGTCTTTCCCCTCCTTTAGAAGTTCTCCCTTACCAAGGGGAATTTCTTGAAATTGCCAATCAAGGCTTACTCCTTCACCCGGACCGCGAGGATATCTTATAGCAACGGGCATGCTATATTTTGTTGCGCTGTAAAGCATGTGTTGAAGCTCATTTTCGTCTTTTGGGGCCATGATTATAAGATTGGGCACAGGTCTCAAATAGCTTAAATCAAAGGCTCCATGATGGGTTGGTCCGTCTTCACCTACAAGACCTGCTCTATCGATAGCAAAGATAACTTTAGCTCTGTTTAAGGCAACATCATGAATTATCTGGTCGTAAGCCCTCTGAAGGAAGGTAGAATAGATAGCACAGACGGGCATAAATCCTTCTAAGGCTAAGCCTACCGCAAAGGTAACAGCATGCTGCTCACAAATCCCCACATCAAAAAACCTCTCAGGGAATCTTTCCGCAAACTCTTTAAGCCCTGTTCCAGTTTTCATGGCTGCCGTTATGGCTACGATCCTTGGGTCTGACTCAGCTAACCTAATCAAGGTTTTACCGAAGATTTCTGTATAGGTGGGTGGAACGTTGCTCGTTTTATAGACCTTTCCTGTTTTTTTATCAAAAGGAGGGACACTGTGAAATGTTTCTGGGTCTGCCTCAGCGGGAGGATACCCCTTTCCTTTTTTGGTGATGACATGGAGTAAAGTAGGTCCTTTGGTAGATTTTAGGTTTCTAAGGATAGCTATTAAATCTTTAAGGTTATGTCCGTCAACCGGTCCTATGTACTCGAAGTTTAAGGCTGTGAAAAGAGCTCCAGGAGTAATTGCCATCTTAAGCAGGTCTTCTCCTTTTTTTAAGATCTGAAGAAAATTTTCCCCTCCTGGAAGATGGTGAAAAAGTTTTTCCATCTCTCTTCGCACAAACCTGGCAAGATTTCCAGTCATTCTTTTTGAGATAAAGGTTGAAAGAGCCCCAACGTTTGGAGAAATGGACATTTCGTTATCGTTTAGTATGATAAGAAGGTCTTCTTTCATGTAGCCTGCGTTGTTTAGCCCCTCAAAGGCTAAGCCAGCGGTTATCGCCCCATCACCAATGACAACCACTACTTTCTCCTTTTCTTCTTTCTTTAATCTTTTCGCTACAGCCATCCCCAGTCCGGCTGAAATGGAGGTGCTGCTATGTCCTGTATCCAGAACATCATGAGGGCTCTCCTCCCTTTTTGGAAAACCAGCTATCCCTCCATAGGTTCTTAAGGTATGGAAATTTTCTCTTCTTCCTGTGATTAATTTGTGGACATAGCATTGATGTCCAACATCCCAGATGATCTTGTCTTGGGGGGAATCAAAAACATAATGAAGAGCAAGGGTCAATTCTACTACCCCAAGATTTGGAGCAAGATGTCCACCGTTCTTGGCTACAGTATCGATGATTACTTCTCTAATCTCTTCGGCAAGGACTTCAAGCTGAGATATTTTTAACATTTTCAGATCCTTTGGACTGTTTATCTTCGTTAAATATTTCAAGATTCTACCTCCTTTTTTTAAATTTAGTTTGCCCTATGATAAATGAACTCTGAAAGGAGTAGTAGATTTTCTGCCTTTTCTCCATAAGATTTAAGCAAACTTTTGGCCTTTTCTATTTCTTTTCTTGCCAGTTCTTGCGAGGCTTCAACCCCATACAGGGCTGGATAAGTAAGCTTTTTCTTTTTTAGGTCCGATTTTACAGGTTTCCCAAGCTTTTCTTCATCCCCTAATAGGTCAAGAAGGTCGTCAACGATCTGAAAGGCAAGCCCGAGTGCCCTTCCGACCCGTTCTAAAGTTTTTATATCTTTGCTCTTTGCGTTGGCAAGAATAGCTCCGCTGATAAGAGAGGCTGTAAAAAGCCTTCCTGTTTTCCTCTCATGTATCCATTTCAAAACCTTTTTATCTCCCTTTTTACCTTCCATGAGAAGGTCCCCCATCTGCCCCCCAACCATCCCGTTAAAGGAAACAGCATCAGCAACTAGATTTATCGCTTTAAGCAGTCTCTTAGAATTAACAGTCTTTACAAGGTCTCTATGAGAGAAAAAATAAAAAGCTAAGGCTTGAAGTCCGTCTCCTGCTAAGATAGCTGTTCCCTCGTCAAAGGCTTTGTGACAGGAGGGTTTACCTCTACGGAAATCATCATCATCCATAGCTGGAAGGTCATCATGGATTAGCGAATAGGTATGAAGGCATTCGATACCACAGGCAAAAAGAAGGATCCTTTCTGAATCCTCTTGAAATAGCTCGTATCCAAGAAGACAAAGTATAGGTCTTATCCTTTTCCCACCAGAAAAAAGACTATACTTAGCAGCTGAGATGACTCGTTCTGAAAGAGCCTCAGGCTTTGGAAAATACTTTTCAAGGGTTTCCTCAATAAGCTTCTTTTTTTCCTCAAGATAGGATAAAAGTTTATCAAGGTCTTTCGCCTTCATTCTTAAACAATTCCTTTGCCAGGTCTAAATTTGCCAATTCAAACTTTTCTCCTTTTTTGAGGATTACTTCAACCTTCAAGCGTGCTTGTTTAAGCTTCTCTTCACAAAGATGGATAAGCTCTAAACCTTGTTCAAAAAGTTTTAAAGCTTCATCTAAAGGTAGGTCCTTTCTTTCAAGCTCTTTTATGATCCTTTCAACCTCTTTTATAGCCTCCTCAAGGTCAAGTTCTCTTTCTTCATTCATTTAAGCCCCCTGAGTTTGTGTGCACGCTGAGCACTTGAACAACGATTTTTCCATCGGCAAAGAGGATTTCTAATCTGTCTTCGGTAGAAACCTCTTTAGCTTTTCGAACAACCTTTCCTTCAGGATAGCTTTTGATCAAAGCATAGCCTTTTTCTAAAGGTTTTAAAGGGGATAGTGAAAGAAGTAACAACCGAAGACTTCTCACTCGTTCGTCAAGCAGCTTAAGCCTTGTTTGCGGACTGTTTACCCAAAGCCTTCGTTTCAATTCTTCTGCTTTTTTCTCTAAACTATTCAACTTTTGCATAAGAGTTAGCCTTAAGGCAGACTTTAAGGCTTCAATATGGGTCTCCAATTTTTGGAGATTATACTGAGGACTCCTTTTTATTAACTCAACCTTTATCTTTGCTAATTCTCGTTCATAAGTTGTGAGATGAATATCAACAGACTTTTTAATCTTTCGTTTTAGTAGGTCTAAATGTTGTAAAATCCTATCCTTCTCTGGAAAGAGCTCTTTGGCAGCTGAGGTGGGAGTTGAGCATCTTTTATCCGCAATAAGGTCGCATAGAGTAACATCTATTTCATGCCCTACTGCTGAAATAATTGGAATACAAGATTGGGAAAGTCCTAAGATAAGCTCTTCGGAGTAGAAAGGAGCAAGGTCTTCAAAGGACCCGCCACCTCGTGCAATGACGATCACCTCAACTTCAGGAAAATATTGATTTATATCTTTTACTGCCTGCAGTATCTCTTTTTCTGCACCCTCGCCCTGAATTTTTACAGGATAAACAAGAACTTTAGCCCCGTAGCTTTCCCTTGCAACCTTTAAAAAATCTTCGATTGCTGCCCCAAACAGAGAAGTAACCAGTCCAACAACTCTTGGAAAAGTTGGAATGGGTTTCTTCTCTCTCGCAAAGAGGTCTCGGTATTTTTTTAACAAAGCCTCTTTCTTTGCGATTAGCCTTCCAATACCAAGGAGCTCTACTTTCTTAACAATGAAGTGAACTTCACCTGAACGGGGATAGAAGTTTACTTTGCCGAAGGCTAAAACCTTCTGTCCGTTTTTAAGCTCAAAATCACCAAGGGCATAACGCTTATCCGTTTTAAAAATTAGAGCTTTGATGGTTGCCTCTTCCTCTACCAAAGAAAAGTAAAGATTGCCGTTTTGACTATGGCTAAGGTTTGCAACCTCCCCCTCAATCCAAACATAGGGTAGTCCAAAGTCTAATATCTGCTTAATTTTTTGCGTAAATTCTTTGACAGTAAATCTTAACGGTTGAATGTCAAACGAAAGGATCTGCCTTTCTTCTCTTGACCCGAAAAGCTCCATACTTTAAAGTATTATACAACATGATTTTAAATTTCATATAATTTCATATAATCTATAAACATAGTTAAGGTAGATAGCAATAAACTCTAACTTGGTTTGGGACCGCAAAAAGGAAGCATTGCGAAAGACCTTTTTCCAAGTGCTGAGTATAAAAAGGAGCATTTTATGGAAGCCAAAAGAAGAATTATCTTTCCTCTTGATTTTCAAGACCTTGAGACTGCCCTTTCTTGGGTAGAACTATTAAAAGAGTATGTGGGAATGTTTAAAATAGGGCTTGAGTTGTTTGTAAAGTATGGACCAAAGGCTATCGAAGAGTTAAGAAAAAAAACGGACCTCCCCATCTTTCTTGACCTAAAGCTTTGTGATATACCTAATACAGTTTCGCAGGCTGTAAAATCTGCTAAAGCTCTTGATGTGGATTTTATAACTGTCCATACCCTTTCAGGAAGGAACGCTTTAGAGTCTGCAGTTGAAGCAGCTCAAGAAAAGCCCAAGATCCTTGCCGTTACCATCCTTACTTCTTTAGACAAGGCTGACCTTCTTGAGCTTGGTTTTAACGGAGAATACATTCGAGAAACAGAAGAGCTAGTCTTGAGATATGCCCTCCTTGCCTCTCAATGCGGTTGCGCTGGTGTAGTAGTCTCAGGAAAAGAGGTTAAAAGAGTAAAGGAGAGTTTGCCAAAGCTTCTCACTGTAGTCCCCGGCATAAGACTTGACTCCCAAGACACTCAGGATCAACTTCGCACGGCAACCCCAGCTGAAGCAATCCTCAATGGTGCTGACTATTTAGTTGTTGGAAGACCTATACGGTTAAGTGTAGAGCCGATCAAGACTTGTAATATCATAATTCATGAAATTCAAAGGGCTTTAGACCTTTTAAGATGATTCAGAAAAGCGTAGTCGACCTTCCTTTGCACGGCGGTAAATGCCCTTCCTAGCTTTTTGAAAGAATGGTTAAGCTCTCTCAAGCTATCTTCATTGTTATCCTTGAAGAATTTGGGAAAAAAGAACTTTTAAAACGGTTGGCCGACCCCTTTTGGTTTCAAGCCTTAGGGTGTTTGCTTGGGTTTGATTGGCACTCATCAGGGCTTACCACAACGGTTGGTGGAGCCGTCAAAGCAGCCTTAGCCCCTCTTTTCAAAGAGATTGGTTTATTTATCTGCGGTGGCAAAGGAAAAAGTGCTCTTCAAACTCCTTCAGAAATCGAAACCTATGCTGAAAAGATCAGCCTATCTCAAGCCTCACAGAATTTGATTACCATCAGCAGGCTTGTAGCCAGGATTGATAACAACGCCATTCAAGATGGGTTTCAGCTTTATTTTCATCTTTTTATCTTTACTGATGATGGCTCCTGGGCTGTCATTCAACAGGGTATGGACGAAAAAAGCCTCTATGCACGAAGATATCATTGGTATTCCGAAAAGATTATTAGTTTTACCGTTGAGCCTCATTCAGGAATTATTTCTCATATAAAGAAAGATAAGGTTTTAAATCTTGTAGCCAAGGAAAGTGAGAGTGTTCAGCAAGCCATGCTTCACCTATTAAATCAACCGCTACACAATGTTTTAAAAGAAGTAAAAGTAGTAGAAAGGTTAATATTTACAAGAGATCATGCTATAAGACCAGAGTTTTTGCCTGCTGAAGTTTTACCAAAGATCTGGCTTAAGACCTACGAGAACCCTCCTCAAACCTTTGAAGAACTGCTTTTGGTTAAGGGTATGGGGGCAAAGCATCTCCGAGCCCTAACTCTAACAGCCGAGCTTATATACGGAGTTTCAGCTTCGAGGAAGGACCCAGTTCATTATGCCTATGCCCATGGAGGAAAGGACGGGTATCCTTACAGACTTAATAAAAAGCTCTATGACGCAACCATTCAAGAATTAGAAAGCATTATCGAAAGGATTAAACTTGGGGACAAAGAAAAGCTTAATCTTTTGAGAAAGCTTCCAGAACTTTTTAATAGAATTTTTTAAAAACTTGAATTAAAAATAAAAAAAAAACAAAAAAATTTGGTTTAAAAATGGGCTTGCGGACATTAATTTCTTTTTTTACTCGTTGACAATTTTTAATTAGCGGTTAAATATTAAAATTTAAATTAATTTGGATTTAGGAGGGGGCGTGAGGGGAACAGTTTATTCGATAATAGAGGAAAATCATTCTAAAATTTTAAAACTTTGGAAGGAGCGTTTTTTTTCAGATATTTTTGGAGAAGATGTTAAGTCTTATTTTCTTAGAGAAGTAGACCCTTTTCAAAATCCTTTAGCTTCAAGGGTAGATGAAATATTTTCTTCCATTTTAAAAGAGATAAAGTCTGAGTGTTCTTTAGATGCGCTTTTACCTTATTTGGAAAGATTGGCTCAGGTTTTGGCAGTGTATGTCCCCTCTGCTAAGAGGGCAATGGGCACTTTTCTGAAGCTTAAAGGGATAATTCGTGAAAATTTCGGTGATGAAATTCTTGAGCGTTTTGGAGTAAAGGGTTTACTTCAAATGGAAGATTTGATAAATTCTTTGATGGTCCTTACCTTTGATTTTTACATGAAGTATAGAGAAAGGCTTTTTGAAATTAGATACGAAGAATGGAAAAGAAACAACTACTTGCTTTTAAAGAGAGCAGGGTTAGTTTACGACCCTATGGAAGGGACGCCTTTGGTTAAAAAATTTGATCCTGAGAAACATTGAAAATATTTAGACTGGGAGGGAAGTGGGATGGATGTTCTTTTTAGTTTGATAATAACTTTGATCCTTGTTCTTATTCCAGTTGTAGGGGTAGGTCTTTTGGGCTTAGATTTTCTTTTCGGTATAGTAATTCCTTATGTTGCCTTTTTAATCTTCTTTTTTGGTTTGATTTATCGAATTATAGACTGGGCAAGGTCACCTCAGCCTTTCAAGATTCCAACAACCTGTGGTCAACAGAAAAGTCTTCCTTGGATAAAGCATAGTAGGCTTGAATCCCCATTCACGATGAAGGAAGTTTACCTAAGGATGTTCTTTGAAGTCTTTCTCTTTAGAAGTTTATTCAGAAATTTGAGGGCAGATTTAGTAGGTAAGAGATTGATCTATGGATCTGCTAAGTGGCTTTGGCTAGGAGCAATTCTTTTTCATTTTTCTTTTTTGATCATCATGCTTAGGCATTTAAGGTTCTTTACCCATCCTGTTCCTTCATTTGTAGATATCATCGCAAAAGTTGATGGATTTTTCCAACTTGGAATTCCACCGATTTACATCACAGACCTTTTAATTTTAGCAGGATTGCTTTTCCTTTTATTACGCAGACTTGTTGATTCTAAGGTGAACTACATTTCCTATGCCTCAGATTATTTTCCGCTTTTTTTAATATTAGGTATTGTAATTAGTGGAATTTTAATGAGAACTATCTTTAAGGTTGATGTCCAGGCTGTGAAAGAGTTAGCTTATGGTTTAGCTACCTTTAACCCGGTTCTGCCCTCTCATAAAATCGGCATTTTATTCTACATTCACCTCTTTTTAGTATCAGTTCTTGCTGCCTATTTTCCATTTAGCAAACTTGTCCATATGGTTGGCGTTTTCTTTTCTCCAACAAGGAATTTACCTAACAACAACAGGGCAGAAAGACACATCAATCCATGGGATTATCCTGTGAAGTATACAACCTACCGTGAATGGCAAGAAAAATTTAGGGATGTAATGGAAGAGGCTGGCATTCCTATCGATGACGAATGGGGTAAAGAGACCGCTGAAACTCAAAAACAAGCTTTGCGGAGGTAAGGTGTATGAGCAAGCTACCAAAACCAGATGAGCTTTTATCAGATGTAAAACTTCATGATATGCCATCTAAGCATTGGATGGACTTAAAGCCTGAATTTAAACCTGGGCGATATCTATATGCCGTTGACCCGCAGGTTATGGAAGATTTAGAGCGTCCTCATCTTGGTAAATGGCAGCCTCATGATGAAAAATGGCCCTTACCAGAAAACTGGAAGGAGATCGTAAGAGAAGCGATTAAAAAGAGGCTTGAAAGAAATAGGGCTTTCAAGCTTTTTATGGATATCTGTGTAAGATGCGGAGCCTGCGCCGATAAATGTCACTTTTTCTTAGGCACAGGAGACCCAAAGAACATGCCTGTTCTTAGGGCTGAGCTTATAAGGTCGATAATAAAAGGTGAATTTAGCACCTTTGGGAGGCTTTTTGGTAGGCTATCTGGTGGGAGGCCATTGACTGAGGATGTGATAAAAGAATGGTTTTTATATTTTTATCAATGCACAGAGTGCAGGCGTTGTTCTGTTTTCTGTCCTTATGGAATAGATACGGCTGAAATAACAATAATGATGAGAGAAATTTTGCATGAGCTTGGTATAGCCCTTGACTGGGCGATGAAGCCCGTTAGGTTTTCTCATTTCGTTGGCAACCATATAGGGCTTCAACCACACACCATTAAAGAAAACATTGAATATCTACTTTATGACATTGAACAGATCACTGGGGTTCAGATTGAGGTCCCTATAAACAGAAAGGGAGCTGAAATCCTTTTTGTTACTCCTTCGGCAGACTTTTTTGCAGACCCTGGTATCTATACTTTTATGGGATATGTTCTATTGTTCCACCATATAGGGCTTGATTATACAATAAGCACATATGCCTCAGAAGGAGGTAACTTCGGGTTTTTCAACACTTTAGAGTTTGCTAAAAAGCTTCATGCTAAGATTTACGAGGAGGCAAAAAGGCTTAAGGTTAAATGGATACTTGGTGGAGAATGTGGGCACATGTGGAGGGTCTGGCATCAGTATCATAATACCTGGTTTGGTCCTTTTGATTATTTGGAGGTTCCGAAGTCACCGATCACTGGGACGGTGTTTGAACATGCTAAAGATAACAAGATTGTTCATATTTGTGAGTTTACAGCCGACCTTATTGCCCATGGAAAGTTAAAGTTAGACCCTTCAAGGAATGACCATTTAGTGGTTACCTTCCATGATTCTTGTAATACCTCAAGAGCTATGGGGATCTTTGAGGAACCAAGGTTTATCATCAAGAATGTTTGCAATAACTTTGTGGAAATGCCTGAAAATACTATAAGGGAAAAGACTTTCTGTTGTGGAAGCGGTTCAGGTTTAAACGCCGATGAATTTATGGAGATTAGGATGAGGGGAGGCTTTCCGCGGGCTAACGCCGTTGAGTATGTCCATAAAAAGTATGGAGTTAACACGCTGGCTTGCATCTGCGCAATAGATAGAGCTACACTTACTCCGTTGATGAAGTATTGGGTGCCAGGGGTTGAGGTATGTGGAGTTCATGAACTTGTAGGGAACGCCCTTATCATGGAGGGTGAAAAGGAAAGAACGACTGACCTTAGATATAGACCTTTGAAAGGGAAAGAGGGGGAGGTCTAAGCCATGTACAACAGCGATAAGGTTATCGTAGGGATTATCATATTTATTCTATTCTTTGCTATGCCCTTTTGGCTGAATTTTGGAAAAGCAAAAGACCTTCCAAAGCCTGAACTTCCTTTGGATACTAAGGAATGTGTGGAGTCTAGGGAATACATGAGAGCTTATCATATGAAGATGCTTCTTGAGTGGCGTGATAAAAAGGTTCGTGAAGGGCAAGTTTATTACATCAACAGTCAAGGGAAATTTTTTAAGATGAGCTTGCAAAATACCTGTATGAAATGTCATAGAAGTATGGAAAAATTCTGCGGTAGCTGTCATAAAACTGTTTCAGCGCATCCAGATTGTTGGAAGTGTCATATCAAACCTGAGGAGGTTTCAAAATGGCAATAAAGAGAAGAGACTTTTTAAAGTTAGGTGGACTAGCTGTTATAAGCACTGTTGCAACATCAGCCTTAGCTAAAAATTTCACTAAAACTAAGGGTTCTGAGACATTAATCGATAAGAGATGGGTCATGGTTATCGATGTGTTGAAGTGTAGAGAAAATAGAGCAATGTGTGGGTTAAAATGTGTTGAGACATGTCATGAATTGCACAATGTGCCTCAAATCCCTGATAAAAAGAAAGAAATTAAATGGATCTGGGAAGAAAAATTTCAACATGCTTTCCCAGAGTTGAGCACAAACCGTTACTTAAATGAAAAGTTTTGGGATGTTCCTTTTCTACTTCTATGTAATCATTGTGACGAACCACCATGTGTAAGGGTATGTCCTACCCAAGCAACCTTTAAAAGACACGATGGAATTGTGATGATGGATTTTCATAGGTGTATTGGGTGTCGTTTTTGTATGGCTGCCTGTCCTTATGGTGCAAGATCTTTTAATTGGTTTGACCCTAAGCCATATTTAACTAAAGTAAATCCTGAGTATCCAGCAAGATGTAAGGGAGTAGTAGAAAAATGCACTTTTTGTGATGAAAGATTAGCTGAAGGTAAAATTCCTGCCTGTGTTGAAGCTTGTCCAGGTCAGGCGCTACATTTTGGAGATTTAGCTAATCCAAATGACCCTATTCACCAGATTTTAAAAGGAAGGATAGCAATTAGGCGTAAAGAAGAACTATCTACAAAGCCTTCTGTTTATTATTTAATAGGTTAAAAATAAAAAAACTAAAAAAATTTTTATGAAATTTTAGTGAAGGAGAGGAGCAATGATTGAGAAAGCGTTAAGAGGAGGTGTAGGATACTGGTTATGGCTATTATTTTTACTTTCATTAGTTTTTATTGGTTTTCTTTGTTATCTTTATCAGCTAAAAGTTGGATTGGGTATTACTGGTTTGAGTAGAGATGTTTCATGGGGTTTTTATATTGCTAACTTTACTTTTTTAGTTGGTGTGGCAGCAGCTGCTGTTATGGTAGTGCTTCCTTATTATTGGCATAATTATAAAGAATTTGAGAAAATAACTATTTTTGCAGAATTTTTAGCAGTTTCATCCGTAATAATGTGTCTTTTATTTGTTTTTGTAGACTTAGGATATCCCATGAGGGTATTTAATGTATTAAGATATCCAACTCCTAACTCAATTATGTTTTATGATGTCATAGTTCTTAGTGGTTATTTGTTATTGAATTTGCTCTGTGGGTGGACTGTGTTACATTCTTATTATAGGGATACTAAATATCCTTCCTGGCTTAAGCCTCTTATCTATTTAGCTATAGTTTGGGCTCCAACCATTCATATAGTAACAGCTTTCTTATACCAAGGACTTCCAGGGAGGCACTTTTGGTTAACCGCTATTATGGCTCCGAGGTTTTTAGCTTCAGCTTTTTCAGCTGGTCCAGCCTTAATAATAATATTAATGTCAATCATCAAAAAAGTAGCCAATATCGATGTAGGAGAAAGACCAATTCAAACTTTAGCTAAAATAGTAACATATGCATTCATCTTAAATATATTATTCTTTCTATTTGAACTTTTTACAGCTTTTTATAGTAATATTGAGTCTCATAAACACCCTATAAAATATCTTTTCTTTGGCTTGCATGGTCATGCTGAATGGGTAGGATTTATGTGGGTTTCTTATATTTTAGCAGTTATTGCGTTACTTTTATTAATCATACCTCATACCCGTAAAAGAGAAACAACTTTAGTATTGGCTTGTATTTTTGTTTTTGTTTCTACCTGGATTGATAAGGGTGTTGGATTAATTACAGGTGGATTTACTCCTACTCCATTTGAAACTATAACACCCTATAGACCAACTTTACCTGAGATTGGTATAACTATTGGTGTTTGGGCAACAGGCTTTCTTGTTTTGACTATTCTTTATAAAGTAGCTATTGAGGTAATGAAAGCAAAAGAACTCAGGGTTAAATATGAAGGTCTTCTATTTAAAAAGTAAGCATAGAAAATGAAATGAAAATAATCAAAATTCCAAGAATTATCATAGCCTCCCATAGGGGAGGCGCCGGAAAAACTATCGTCTCCTTAGGTCTACTATTTTCCTTAAAGACAAGAAACCTTAAGGTAGCTTGTTTTAAAAAGGGACCAGATTATATCGACGCCGGATGGCTTTCCTCAATTGCCGAAAGACCTTGCAGGAACTTAGACCTTTTTATTTTGACTGAGGAGCAGAATTTATTCATCTTTTTTCTCGGAATAAAAGATGGGGCAGATATTGTCCTAATCGAGGGAAATCGAGGTCTTTATGATGGTGTTGATTGGCGGGGAAGCTGTAGTTCTGCTCAATTGGCAAGGCTTTTAAAGTCGCCAATAATTTTTGTGCTTGATTGCACGAAAGCTACAAGGTCAATGGCTGCATTACTCAAAGGGTTTGTTGAATTTGAAAAGGATGTAAACATTGCCGGCGTGATTTTGAATAACATCGCGAGACCCCGCCATGAAAGTATCATTAGAACAGCTATTGAAAATTATGTTGGTATTGAAGTATTAGGAAGCATCCCAAAATTAAAACATTTGCCAAATGAGAGACATTTGGGTTTGATCACATCTTATGAGTATCATTTTAAATTTCTGCCAATCTTAAAAGAAACTTTTGAAAAAAACGTCGATTTAGATAAAATTCTTGAAATAGCACAAAATGTTGAACCACTACCTCTACCTGACCTTTATTTAACTGAAGAAAAGAACATTTATAAAGGTTTAAAGATAGCAGTTTTTTACGATAAAGCTTTCCAATTTTACTACCCAGAAAACTTAGAAATTTTACAACGACTTGGTGCCGAACTCGTTTATGTAAATGCATTGCAAGATAGAACTTTACCTGAAGTAGATGGAATTTATCTTGGAGGTGGATTCCCTGAAGTTTATGCCGAGGCTTTAGCTGAGAATGAATCACTGAGGAAGGATGTTTACTTGGCTGGTGAGGAGGGGGTACCTATATTTGCTGAATGCGGTGGGTTGATGTATCTTGGTAAAGAGATTTTCTGGGAGGACAAATCTTATCCTATGGTTGGTTTATTACCCATTCGGTTTGTAGTTGAGCCTCGACCTCAAGGGCATGGCTATGTGCTGGCTCGTTGTGTTAAACCAAACCCTTATTTTCCAGAGGGTGAGATAATTAAGGGACATGAATTCCATTATTCAAGACCTGAAATCTTAGATTTCAAACCAGGGATGGAATTTGTTTTTAAATTGGAAAAAGGCACTGGTTTTGGCGGTGGAAAAGATGGGCTACAGTATAAGAAAATTTTCGCAAGTTATACTCACATTCACTTTTTAGCAATACCTTATTTCCCCAAAAATTTTTTAAATGAGGCCAAAGATTTTGAGGGAATAAAACTCAACAAAAAAAAGGAGGTGGCATATGTTTGAAATTACTGTAAATTATGACACCTGCGAAGCCAATGGGGCTTGCATTGATTCTTGTCCAGCTCAAGTTTTTGATAAGGGCGAGGATGATAAGCCTGTTATTGCCAGACCTGAAGATTGCCTTGGCTGCCAAACCTGTGTAGAGGTTTGCCCAACCGGTTCAATTACCGTTAAAGAAATTTAAACTATATTTTAGGGGGGTGTCCTCCCCTTTTTAGCATGTATATAAGTCGAAAGCTAGTCAATGGTGTTTATTCTTATTCCCTTAATCAATCTTATTTTGACCCACCTTACTGGAGGTCTAAGGTTTTATTAAATTTAGGAACAAATCCTTGTGAATATGTTCATTATTATAGCGATGTTGCCTTTTCGATCCTCGTTGAAGAGGATTTAAAAAAACTTGGGATTAAAACCGACCAGTTTGAATTAGAAGAAGTTTTTTATCCTTTTTTGACGAAAGATGCTCAAAGATGGGTCGATTTTTCTCTGAATAGAAAACGTATTAAAAGGTCAGCTAAAAGATTTTCGCCATCTGAAGTTCATTTTTTTGACCGAAGAAGATTGATCGCCTTGAGGTTAGGCTATAGGGAACCATGGCGGGTTGAAGAGAGATTTTTTCCTTTTTATAATGAACTGATTGAAAAATCAAGAGATGAAATCGAAAATTATCTCTGGAATTTTGAAGACAAGTTAAACTATAGAGAAAAAGTTCGGTATTTATACGCAATATTTGGCTTAAATTATACTCCAACTCAAGAAGATCAGGATAAGCTTTTTATCCAAAGGCTATGTGAAATTGCTAGCGATGATGTCTATCGTATGGGTTTGTCAGTAGATGAGGTAATTAAATATTATCTTTGCAGATACGTTTGGTTATACTTTGATGTTATACCTATTAGGCGAGTCCCTTCTTTTTATTTAAATATGGAGGAATCTATTTATAAAGAAGTTGCTTATGTTCTTAATGTATCATTGGAAACTTTATACAGTCTTTCTAAAAAAGAAATATTAAAGCTTTTTAGAGAAAAGATAAAAATGTATCATCCAGATTTAGGTGGGGATAGAGAGAAATTTATAAGAATTAGAAAGGTAATGGAAGCTTTTTTAAAAATAAGATTC
This sequence comes from Thermodesulfobacteriaceae bacterium, assembly GCA_049414625.1. Classification (GTDB taxonomy): domain Bacteria; phylum Desulfobacterota; class Thermodesulfobacteria; order Thermodesulfobacteriales; family Thermodesulfobacteriaceae; genus WYEG01. Next base: position 2,921 of record JBMSAU010000003.1, on the reverse strand, counting down.
TAATTTAAAGTGAAAAGTTTTTCAATACAGCTTTTAGACTACCAAATAGTGGCAAGCTTCCTTTAATGATAACAGGAAAATTTCCTTCAGGGTGCATGTATATGATTACATTTTTTGACCTTTTTAATAGTTCGCTTTTTTCTGGCAATGTAACTTTTATTGTTTGACACATTATTTCTTTGTTCAAGAATTCGCATGGTAACTTAGTTTGAATTTCAACAGTTGCAAACGTTCTTTCTTTTTTTATGTATAGTGGTATAGAAGATTTTTGAGGTAGTTTACTCCAATTCCAAACAGAAATGAAACCACTAAGTTCATCATGTATAGGAAAAGAAACTGTAATTGTTTTGTTTTCCTTTTTAGGCAAAATTTTCTCTTCATAAACTACAGAATTCTTCGAATCAAAATGTAAGATTTTTTTTCTTTCTTTACTTCTTTCTTTAGAATAAATAGTTGTTTGGATTGGATATCCATTTTTTTCAACTTTTGTTTCCCATGTGGCATAATAAGGATATATCATGTTCCCTAAACCAGTTGTGTATACCTTAGCACTAAGAGTGTTTGAGCTTTTTGACATGATAATTTGACTTTCCCCAACTTTAATGGGGCCTAGATAAATTTCGTAAAAAAAGTAGGATGAATAAGAATTTTTAGTTAATATGAATGTTGAAATTACTAAGAGTAGGAAAATTTTTAGCCTCAATTTTTAGCCTCAATTTCTAAGTTTTTTAAAATTTTCTTATTTCATTTCTTTAAATTTTTCTTTAAGTTTTTGGGCGACTATGGGGGGAACTAAGTCTGATACATCCCCACCGAACCTTGCTGCTTCTTTAATTATTGAGGAGCTCAGGAAAATCCATTTTAGACTTGGCATTAAAAAAACTGTATCGATGGAGTTGGAAAGCTTTCTGTTCATCAAGGCTAATTGTAGTTCGTATTCAAAATCGGACACCGCTCTAAGTCCCCTGATGATAGCTATGGCACCTTTTCTTTTAGCGTAATCAACTAAAAGACCGCTGAAACTATCAACTTCGATCAGATTTCTTTCAGGAAGGTCTTTTATCGCTTCATTTATCATGAAAATTCTTTCTTCTACGGTAAAAAGAGGTTTCTTAGCGGGATTTTCTCCTATGGCAATGATTAGCCTGTCAAAAAGCCTTAAAGCCCGTTTAATTATGTCAAGATGACCGTTTGTTATAGGGTCAAAGGTACCTGGATATATGGCAAGCTTAACTGACATCTAATTCCCTTCGGCTGTTGGAGATTGAGGTGTAAGTTGGATAGGAATATATAGGACTTTCATCATGTTTTTTCCATCAATCATCCCCCATCCGATAAAGCCTTCTAAAAACTCAACATAGCGCGTATGTTCGTCATCAATATATCTCAGCAAAAAGGCAAATTCAACCACATTTCTCCTTCCGAACCTTTCGTGTCGATAAAAACCAAATAAGGCTTTAGAAAAGGTGTAATCTTCTTTAGAGTAGGCTTCGTAAAGTTTGAGCAATGGTCCGTAGTTTCTTTCCATTCCTTCGTCAAAGAAGGGAAGGACAGCAGGCAAGTAACGAGCTTCTTGTTTTGAGGGAACGTATTGATGGTAGGAATAATAGAGAGGCCAGAGACGAAACTCAGATTTTGTAAGGGTTCCGTTTGTTTTTTCTTTATAAGATTTTGAAAAAAGGAGAAAACGTGCTTCATTTTCTACAGTTGAGCTTTTAGTTGAATAATACCAATTTTCGCGGTAGAAATAAAGGGGCCAGAGGATGAAAAATTCTTTAGAATCTGGCTTTGAAACATAACCATAGATAGGCCAGTAGCGTTTACCCTCGATATCTTCTCCTGTGATCTTTCGATAGAATGGCCAGGGAGCATCAAGTTGATAATAAGGAGGATCAACTCCACAGACCTTTTGGAAAAATGGCCATAGATAGATTCTTTTTTCGTAAGATTCGGTGTTTTCCTTTATGTAGAAAGGAAAGAAATAGCGTCGTTTTACGAAATTTCCCGCATCGTCTTGATAATCGTAACTAATGTAAAATGGCCAAAGAATAAACTTTCTTTCCTCTTCTCCTTCTTTAAAATGTCCATAAAAGGGCCAAAATTTGAAGCCTCCGTAGGTTTTATCTTCGTTATTTGTTGGCTTAGCCACTCTTATAAAAGGCCAAATGAGGTTATAGGCAGTGTAGTTGTCGTAAGATACTCTTGAATAGAGAGGCCAGAGAAAGAAGGATATTTCTTTTGCACCGAACCTATCCTTATAGATCCCATAAATGGGAAAGATGCCTCCATAGGTTTCATTGTTTGCCGTTTTGCCTGCAAAGAAGAGGAAGAAATCCAATTTTTGTCCTTTATTTTCATAGGGGTCCTTTTTGATGCTTTTATCGACAAGGGGGATAAGCTTAAATCTTATTTCTTCTTCATTTTCTCTATATAGTCCAAGAGGTGAAATAAAATATGCTCTTTTTTCTATGGTTTTGTTGTCTTTAATTTCTTTCACAGACGAATAAATTGGACGTATAGAAAAGTTTACCTCTTTAGGGCTTGAGGTTTTAGAAATAAATGGACCTAAAAGCTCAATCCTCGTAAGATTTTTAGGTTTATACTTGGAATAAACGATAAAAGGCCAAAGATTTAGCCGTTTTTCAGTTTGATCTTCGTAGGCAAAGGTTGAAAAGGGGATGGAAGACAAAAATAGGACTAAAAAGACTAAAATTTTTTTTGAATTTGAAAAAGATAAGAACAGTTTATGCATTGAGTATAAGATTACTGAACCTGAAATTTTTGTCAATATTGATCGAGGGGTGTTTCAAAAAGCATCCATACATGTTGAGCAGAGCATTAGTGAGGCATTTTCACTCTATCTTATCATTTCGCGCGTTACTGAGGAATGACCCTATGGTAGGAAAAGAAAAAAGAGGAGC
>JBMSAU010000002.1:0-3946 GCA_049414625.1 Thermodesulfobacteriaceae bacterium | reverse complement strand
AAGAAAAGAGAATAGAGCAAAAAAGTAATTTCAGAAAAGCTGAACGGAATTCCTCTTATTAGCAGAAGAGCTAAGAGGAGTATCGGAATAGAAAGTCCGGCGTATGTTTGCGGGATTGCCAAGCTTCTAAGAAGGGCGTAGGTTTTAGAGGTATGCTTTTTTAAAAGGTCAACCACTGAGTTTATCAGCCAGTTTGGAGTTGAGGCACCGGCTGTTATTCCAAGGCTACCAACCTTCTTTATCTCCTCAAGCGGGAGCTCTTCTGGTCTCTCTACGAAGTAGACTTTTTTCCCCAGGGATTCTGCAATTTGGGCGAGGCGTTTGGTGTTTGCTGAAAACTTTCCGCCTACGACCACGATGGCTTCGCAAGTCTCGCAAAGCTTTCTTACCCCAGCCTGCCTTACCTCCGTTGCATTGCAGATGGTGTTTATGATTTCAACATCTTTGAACCTGCTTTTTATTTCTTCAGCAAACAACTCAAAGACCTTTTCATCCTGAGTGGTTTGAGAGAGGACTACAAAAGGGGTTCCTTCTGGAAGAGCCTCTAAATCCTGTAGAGAAGAGACAACATAGCCTTTTCCTTGGCAGTAGCCAAGGATGCCCTTTACCTCAGCGTGGTCCTTGTCTCCAATGATGATAACCGATTTTCCCTCTTTCACTGCCCGATCAGCCAAGGCCTGCACCTTAAGAACTCGAGGGCAAGTTCCGTCAAGGAGTTTAAACTTCTCTTCAAGCACCTTCTTTTCTTGAGGGGGTATTCCATGGGCTCGTATGACGCATACTCCCCCAGCCTGTCCTTCCTCTGGGGTCTTGATAACCTGGACTCCAAGCTTTGATAGGAGCTCAAGGGTTTGCGGATTGTGGATGAGTGGACCATAGGTGTAGATGGGCGATTGCCCTTGATTTATCGCTCTAAGGACTAAGTTGACCGCTCTCCTTACGCCCATACAAAAGCCAGCCTTCTCCGCAATTTTTATCCTCATAGCCTTTGGCTCACTCTCCTTGCAATTTCTTCAAGCAAACCTTCTTCAGCAAAGCTAAAGTATCCAGAATCTCCTATTATCAAATGGTCTACAAGTTTAATATGAAGGAGCTTTCCGGCAAGATAAAGGAGTTCTGTCAAGCGTATGTCGTCTTGAGAGGGCTTTAGGCTGCCTGAAGGGTGGTTGTGGGCAACGATGATCGAGCTTGCTGATAGCTTGATCGCCTGAGAAAAAACTTCCCTTGGATAGACAACAGCCTCGGTGATAGTTCCTTCAAAGAGCTCATCAACATGTAAGACCTCGGATAACGCAGAGAGATAGACTACGACGAAGGTTTCCCGCTTTCTTGCTTTGAGCTCAAACCAAAGGTAATCATAGACCTCCTTTGGAGAACGAAGATAGACTGCCTTTTTCGCCCTTGTGCGAAGATAACGCCTTGCCACTTCCCTTGCCACTTTAAGGGGAAGAATGGCAGAGGGTCCAAGCCCTGAGATTTTTAGAAGCTCCGTAGGCTCAGCATCAAGGACATTGCTTAGGTCATTATTAAAACAAGCTAAGAGCTCCCTTGCTATCTTTCTGGTATCCTTTCTTGGGATGCCAAAGAAGAGAAGAAGCTCAAGCAGGTCTTCGTCGGTAAAGGATTGTGGTCCCTCCCGGAAAAAACGCTCCTTAACCCTTGCCCGATGACCTGCGGCTTTCTTCTCAAAGTCCTCAAGCCTTTTTAACTTGGCTTTAAGCTTTTTATCTATACTCTCGCTCATAGGGGGTTAGAAGGAAAACTTAGCCTTCACATTGCCTTTTAAGCGAAACTCCCCGGTTGTAAGGTTATAGTAAAGCTCGTTTCCTTCAACGATTATACCCTCTTTTTTTATGAAGACGCGCCCCGGAGCCCTCAACACCCCATCCTTTTCGCTGTAAAAAAGCTCTTCGGTGTAAATTTCTCCATGTTTCTCGGTTTTTAGTTCTACAGCACCTTGAAAGTGAAAGAGTTCTTTTTTCTTGTCGTAGAAGCCGAGCTTTGCCTTGATGTTTATTCCTTTCTTTGGGCTTACAAGTTCTAAGTTTTTGGCTGAGAAGCTCTCATCAGGCTGTTTCTCAAAATAGCTTGCCTTAAGTTGTAGGGCAAGCGAACTTCCCTCAAACCTACGGTAGGTAAAATCTTGGATTTTAACCGACTTTGTTTGGGAAAAAGCTTGAGTTGTTAGAAAAATTAGTAGGAGTAGCGAGAAAACAGCTCTTCCCATTTCCCCTTTGCCCTTATGATAAGTTCGCAAACTTCCCTCACTGCTCCCTTCCCGCCTTCCCTCGTTGTGATGTAGTGAGCATAATCCTTAACAGGAGGCCAGGCATTCGGAACGCTTATCGCTAAGCCTGCTCTTTTAAGGAGAGGGATATCTACCCAATCATCACCCATGTAAGCTACACTTTCAAAGGTTAGTCCCTTTTGCTTTAGAATACTTTCTACCGCGGAGAGCTTATCGAGCTCTCCTTGTATGATGAGCTCTATTCCAAGCTCCCTTCCTCGGTGCTCTACCACCTTAGAATTCCTTGAAGAAACAATGCCTACCTCAACCCCAATTTTTTGGAGAAGCTTAATCCCCATTCCGTCAAGAACAGAGAATACCTTTATCTCTTCTCCGGAGGAGGTAAGGATAATGCCTCCGTCGGTCAAAATTCCATCCACATCAAGAAGGAGGAGCTCAACCCTTTTTGCTCGAGATAGGACCTCAGGAGGAAAATCCATGCCTTTGAGCAACCGCTAAAAGGTCTGCAATCTGGGAAAGAAGCTCTGGAAGGTCCTTTAAAGGTAAAGAGTTTGGTCCATCGCATAGAGCCTTATCCGGCTCAGGATGCACCTCGAAAAATAGCCCGCTAACACCCACAGCAACCGCAGCCCTTGCTAAGGGAGCCACAAACTGCCTTTCTCCACCCGACCTTCCCTCCCCACCACCAGGAAGTTGAACGCTGTGGGTTGCATCAAAGATAACTCGGTCTGCGTACTCCTTCATGATGAGAAGGGAACGAAAATCTACAACCAGATTTCGATAACCAAAGGTTGCCCCTCGCTCGGTTAGCCAAACCTCCTTTGGGGTGCCTATCCGAGCCTTTTCTACCGCATACTTCATGTCCCAAGGAGCCATAAACTGTCCTTTCTTGATGTTTACAATCCTTCCTGTTTTTCCAGAAGCTACAAGTAAGTCCGTCTGCCGACAAAGAAAGGCTGGGATTTGAATAACATCCGCTACTTGAGAGACGGGCTCAACCTGCCAGGTCTCATGGACATCGGTAGTAACAGGAACACCAACCTTGCTTTTTACCTCAGAAAGCATCTCAAGCCCCTTTTCTAAACCCGGTCCACGGTAAGAATAAAGGCTTGTGCGGTTTGCCTTGTCAAACGAAGCCTTAAAGATGTAGGAAAAACCATGTTTTTGGCAAAGTTCCCTCACAAAGGAGGCAATGGTTAAAGCTGTGTCGAGGTCCTCAAGAACACAGGGACCGGCTATGATTAAAAACTCTCTCATACAAGAAAGAATTTTAATAGATGGAAGAGATGCTTACAAGCCCCTATAGCCTTGCCGTATAAAGCGTTGGCGAGGCATTCTTCACTCTGTTCGAAACACTTCCCAGGGGAGCCCTCTCCCTTCGGTCGAGGCGACAATTTCAAGCGAAAGGAGAAATCTCATTTTTAACGAAAAAAAGTGGAAGTTCCCCGGCTTACACCTCGCAAGGATATAGAGGGGAGCCCCTAGCGTAGGCTTGGGCTAACATGGAGAGTGTTCGGGATGTGATATCCTAAATTAGGTTGCGATATTGCCATTAGTAATATAGTAATAAGTGGGTTGAGATTTGAAAAGTTTGACCTTTAACCAAAGGTAATCTCTAAATAGGGAGGGTTGATCTTTGCTGACTTTACCTCTTTGTGGATCAAGACCCGTGGAAGGAAGAAATGCTTTTTGAAATTG
>JBMSAU010000001.1:0-3705 GCA_049414625.1 Thermodesulfobacteriaceae bacterium | reverse complement strand
CAAGCTTCTTTCTCAAATCTTCAGGCAATTCTTTTATAATCTCCTCAAGCCTTTTTCTCTCCTGCATCTCTGTCCTCCCCTGTAGTAGTCAGTTCTTTTAACTATAGGTTTATAAATGCAACACCATTCCGTTTCAGGATAAATTACCTTTAAAATTTTCAAGGCTTATAAGGACAGTAGCATTAAGCCTATCCTTTCAAGCCATGGCAAGGGCACCTCAATTCGTTCGGAGAAACATTATGGAAGAGACCCCTCGCCTGGGGTTCGGAGTGACAGAAAAGGGGTTTGGGGTGACAGAAAAAGGGGAGCAAGTTGCGACCAAAATATCTTCGTAAGGCACGCATCGCTTGCTTCTCTGGAATTACCAGGGAGGCTCCTCGGCTCTATTTCTTGACAACCAATAAAAACCGTTTAATTTAAATACATGGAACAACAAATTACTCCGGAATACATAAAACAACTTGTCTATTCTATTCTTCCTGAGGTCTTAGCCCAATATAAGGAAGAGAAAGGTAAAGATATATCTTTAAACCCTCTACTTGAAAGATTAATCCGGTTAGAAGAAGAGTTAAAAGCCCTCAGAATAGAAATGAGCATAAGGTTTGAAGCTATAATTAAGGAGATGAACATAAAGTTTGAAACTACAATTAAGGAGATGAACACAAGGTTTGAAGCCATTATTCAGGAGATGAATACAAGGTTTGAAGCTCAAAAGAAGGAAAGCGATGCAAGGTTTGAAGCCATAAACTCAAGGTTTGAAGCCTTGGAAAAAAGATTAAATTTTCAACAGTGGTTGATTACAATCGGATTTTCCTTCATCATAGGACTCACGACATTTTTTAATTTTTTCAGATTTTTCAAGTAGGATTTAATCTTTAAAAGGGTGAGTAGCTCCCGCTCACCACTAAATGTGCTTAGATGAGACCCCTCGGCTGACACCTCGGGATGAGAGAAAAAAGGCTCGGAGAGGCAAAAAATTGGCTCAAACTGCATCATTGATTTGTTCGGGTTGAGGAAGCAGAAAAATACAAAATAGCATAGCTTATAAGGCACAAAACGAGATATGCAAAGAAGGTCCCAAGGCAGATTCCTCTAATTCCAAGGTTGTATACCACGACGAAAAGATAGTTGAAGAGAGCGTTTGCAAGGATACCACATAGGGCAATAAAAAAAACTGGCTTTAGCCAGTTAAGCACTTGAAAACTCCGGTATAAGATGGGCCAGATGAACATAAAAGGAAGGCTTAAGGCGTAATACATTGTGGCAATTGTGGTAAGTTGAGCGTCTGTCTGAGTGAACCTTCCGTGCCAAAAAAGAAGATTAACAATGGACTCAGCAAATAAAAAGAAAATCAGCATAAAGGGAAAACTAATTAGTATAGAATGCTTGATAAAGCTATTAACCTTAGTGATCTTTGCCTTAACTTCTGATAGAGCAGTTATAGCCATATGCTCAAGCTTAACTATACCTCTTGGAGCCGAAGCAACCATAAGCCCATAGGTTAGCGCAGAAACTCCCTTCTCTCCTGTTAAAGAGGCAAAAGCCCTGTCAACAAGGATGTAAAGATGAAAGACGCCATAGAGGGCAGAAAGGTAAAAGAAGTGCTTCAGAATAAGCCTTACTTCATCGTTGATATAAAATTTTAAATGCAAAAATTCCTTCCCTCGCATCAGCAAATAAAGCGTTGCCAAAATCTGAGATATTGAAATGGATAATGGTATAACTTTAAAATCTCGAAAAAGATATAAGCCAATAGCTATTAAGACAAAACTAAAGAAGGAAAAAATAAACTCTCCAACAAAATAATCTGTAAACCTCCGTAGACTTCTTAGCACAGCACCAAAATGATGAAATATAAAACTAAAGAATAGATAGGGAAGAAGTAAAAAATAAGATGTAGTTAAATAATTTGTTGCTTCGAGTGTAAAGCCGATGGGGATATACTTCAATACTGGATAGAGCAAAATAGATAAAACAAGCATTACTGAAGCAAGGATTAAGGTAAAGGAAAAGAGAAGACCGGCTAAGCTTTTAAACTCCTCCTCTCCTTTTAATCTTGCAGAGACTAAATTCGGAATTCCGATGGAATCAAAAACATCGGCAAAGATGAGAAAGACGCCGAGAAGAGATAAGGACATGAAGACGGCATCAGTCTGAAAGCTAAAACCAAGAAGGATGGCAATGGAAAGGTGCTTTAAGTAGCCAAAGCCCCTGGCAAGTAGATTGAGAAAGGATGAGCGTATAAGAGCATACCTTATGGCTTCAGGCTTGCTACCAAAGTTAAAAAGATTTTTCAGAAGAGCTAAAGAGTTTGGGACAATTTTGTGCATTTTTGAAGCTCATTTTTGAATACCATTCTAAAGCCTTTTTTTGTAATTCTAAGGATGTAAATCTATCACGATACTCCTTAAGCCCATCTGCCCATGTTAAAAGTAACTTTTTTCGTTTAGGACCTTGCCTGAATTTTCTTTCCCATAAATAATGAGCAAAATCTTCAAGCTCCTTTCTTAAATCTTCAGGCAATTCTTTTATAATCTCCTCAAGCCTTTTTCTCTCCTGCATCTCTGTCCTCCCCTGTAGTAGTCAGTTCTCTCAACCTATGTTTATAGATGCATCACCTTACCTTTTCAGGATAAACTTACCTTTAGAATTTTCAAGCTTATAAGGACGGTAGCATTAAGCCTGTCTTTTCAAGAAATAGCAAGGAGAAACTCAATTCGTTCGGAGAAACATTGTGGAGGAGACCCCTCACCTGACGACCACCTATTTTGCAAGCACTTTAAATCTTATAAGGATTTTTAATTTTTAATATACCTTCTATTAATTGTCCATCATGCATATCCTCAGTAAAAAGTATAGAACATTCATTTTCTAATGCAGAAGCAATTATAAAACTATACCAGTAAGAATACTTGTAATTCTGAGCTATTTCTAAAGCTTTCTTAATGGAAAATTTAGTTATCTGGGAAACCCTAAATTTATTCCAAAATTTATCTACTAAAATCCCTAATTGTGTGTAGTTGATGTTAAATTTTCTGTTCATTATCCAAATAAATTCATTTATCACTTGAGTACTGATTACAATATTATAGGATTCTAAAATAGTAAGAGAAATCTTTCTTTTATCAAGTTCTGTTGCGGAATAGGCATAAATTAAAATATTTGTATCTATAAATACTTTATTCGGCATAAATTTCTTCTCTGTTAAACTTCCAATTAGTTGTATCAATTTTGATTTGATCTGCTAAAATTTCCTTCTCTATATTTTCTTTTAATCTAATTGTTATCTCGATTTCTTGACCCTTGAATTCTTCAGGAAGTTCAATAGTTAAAATTCTATTCTCAACTTTCACTTCTTTCTTAATAATTGATACTGCCATTATCTTCCTCCTATTTTTTTTAACGCAATTCTGATATTTTATGCTGTAATTCAACAGAGGTAAACTTATTAGCAAAATCAGAAAGAGCGCAAGCCCAATCAAATTTGGGTTTCTGCTTTAATCTTTTTTCTTCTCTTCTCCCATAAATAATGGGCAAAATCCTCAAGCTCCTTTCTTATGTCTTCTGGCAATTCTGTTATAATATCTTCAAGTCTTTTTCTCTCCTGCATCTATGTTCCTCCTGTTGAAGTCAGTTCTCTCAACCTATATTTATAGATGCATCACCTTCCCGTTTCAGGATAAACTTACCTTTAAAATTTTCAAG